>CAVEOS010000148.1:0-2060 GCA_963617435.1 Lachnospiraceae bacterium | reverse complement strand
GATACCGGGAAATTTAGAAATGAAGATAATGAAAGACTGGAAAAAGCAATGCTTCCAGATTCTCCGTCAACGGTAATTCTTTCCAGTCAGAATCCGCCTGAATCTGTTCTAACATGGAATTATCATCAAATTTCCAGACCGTCAGTGATTCACCATCCCCATGAAAACCACCATGGGTATCGACATTTTCAACGATTGTTCCCTGGGTCAGCGCCAACAGCAGCGTCTGGGACACGTTTGCTGTATTCAACTGATTTGCCAGCTGCTGATTACCGGACGCTCCCAAAAACAAGGACAGTATCACCAGAATAAATGCTTTCATTCCCCATTTCCCCCTGTTAAAAAATTCTACAGGATTTCCTATGTCACAATTTTTTACTAAATCGCCAGCAGATTTTTGATTGCTTCCATATAAATCAGCACCGCTTCTTCCATTTCTGATACCAGAATAAATTCATCTGCACTGTGAATATGATAATCCATGCCCAGTTTTTCTGGTCCAAATGCAATAATATTTTTCAAAGATTTCGCATATGTTCCTCCGCCGATTACCATTGGTTCATGCTCGGTATCCCCGGTCACGTCCACATATGCCTTGTACAATGCTTCCACCAGTGGAGACTCCCGCGGGAAAAACAGCGGATCACCGATTTCTTCTATCTCAATCCGGCCATTTTCATCTTCCAGTCTGCCCTCGCACATTTTGCGAACATCTGCTTCTTTTAAAGTAACCGGCACACGAATGTCAATAGTACAGGAAATCACGCCATCCTCAGTTTTCACAATTCCGTTACAGAATGTCAGATCGCCGTAAGCATCCTCACATTTCAAACCAACTCCGTCTCCATCGCAGGAAGTTCCAAGGTGTGTATTATAGAATTTTACAAAATCATCCTCAAAACCTGCTTTTTCCAGACATTCAAATGTCACGCCAGCTGCATTGATACCAAGTGCCGGTGTACTTGCATGAGCCGGAACACCTTTTGCATAAATCTCAATCTGACCGTTTTCTTCGGTTACTTTGTACTCCTGAAGTTTTGTGTCAGCAAGTGCAGCTTCCAATTTTTCTTTTAAGCCAGCTTCTGCCGGGATCACGGTTGTACAACTGTCGCACACCGCATTGGATACAAAACCGCCATTCATGGAAATGATTTTGGTATGTTTGGAATAGGCCATCATAGACATATGTCCTTTTTCACCATGAATACACGGGAAATTCGCATCTGGTGTAAATCCACAGGACAACTCCTCAGCGACCTCATTATAATGCTCCATGCATTTGGAACCGGTCTCCTCATTGCATCCCATGATCAGACGTACCCGTTTATTCAGCTTCACACCGGAATCACGGAGCAGCTTCATCGCATAAAGTGCCTCGATCACCGGACCTTTGTCGTCTGTCGTTCCACGTCCATACACATAATCTCCTTTGCGTGTCAGCACGAAAGGATCATAACTCCAGTCTCCTCCAACCGGCACAATGTCCAAGTGTCCTGCAATTCCTACGATTTCTTCGCCTTCGCCCATCTGGGCATAACCACAATAGTTATCCAAGTTTACAGTATGAAAACCAAGTTCTTCTGCGATTTTCAGTCCTTCGCTCAGTGCTTTTGCCGGCCCTTCTCCAAATGGTTTGCTCTCTGCTGGTGTGCCAAGCTGAGAGTCAATCGCTACCAGTTTACCTAAATTTGCAATCATTTCTTCAGATAATGCATGAATTTGTTCTTTGATATCCATAGTTCCTCCAGTATTCTCAAAACTACGCTTGAGTTATTTTTCTTTTTCAAATCGAATATTTACATAGTCATTTTATGCATCGAAATCTACTTCAAATACGCCTTCTGGTGTGCGCATCGTCAAAATTCCCAGGTTAAAATCCTCATCCCGAACGGTAATGTGATACTCAAACACTACATCTTCTTCAAATTTTGATAAAAGAAGATATACTCCATTCTCTTTTCCATCAATCTGATCACAAATATCGTTGTATACTGCCTCACCGGAAATCTCTCTCGTATAACCGGATGCCTTTATTTTCTGCTCAATCAGTTCATATAATT
>CAVEOS010000147.1:1539-2064 GCA_963617435.1 Lachnospiraceae bacterium | reverse complement strand
ATGGGAGCTAAACATAAAGAATTACAAAGTAAATTAGTGAATTATCTGAAAGTTCCATCCATTGATCTGTTTACGAACGGTCATATGGCTCTGGAACTTTCTTTGCAGGCATTACATCTTCCAAAAGGGAGTGAAGTAATTACTACACCATTTACTTTTGCATCTACGACACATGCAATTGTTAGAAATGGTCTTGAACCAGTGTTTTGTGATGTAAATCCAGTGGATTTTACCATAGATGTTACAAAAATTGAGGCATTGATCACTGATAAAACAAGTGCAATTATGCCGGTACATGTATATGGTAATATTTGTGATGTGGAAGAAATTCAGAGAATTGCGGATAAATATGGACTGAAAGTAATCTATGATGCAGCGCATACATTTGGTGTTGAGTATAAACAGCAGGGAATTGGCTCCTTTGGAGATGTTTCCTGCTTTAGTTTTCACGCTACAAAGGTATTTAATACCATAGAGGGTGGCGCAGCCTGCTTCGCGAATCAGGATTTTGGTTTGGAATTATAT
>CAVEOS010000147.1:0-1529 GCA_963617435.1 Lachnospiraceae bacterium | reverse complement strand
GAATTATATCGTCTGAAGAATTTCGGTATCAGAGGTCCGGAAACAGTAGATGGTGTTGGCGCAAATGCTAAGATGAATGAATTTTGTGCAGCAATGGGACTGTGTAATCTTCGGCATGTGGATGAAGAAATTGCAAAGCGTAAAGTTGTAGTAGAGCGGTATATGTCGCATTTGGATGGAGTAGAAGGTTTGCAGATGAATCCGGTTCAGAAAGATGTAAAACCAAACTATGCATATTTTCCAGTAATTTTTGAGGAAGATGTATTTGGTGCTACCCGAAATGAAGTGATGGAAGCATTGGCAGAGCAGGGAATCGGAGCCAGAAAATATTTTTATCCATTGACCAATACATTTGATTGTTTCCATGGAAAGTATGATCTAAGTCAGACTCCGGTTGCTTTACATTTAAGTAAGCGTGTATTGACATTACCGTTATATGCGGATCTGGCTTTGGAAGATGTTGATCGAATCTGTGAGATTATTTTAAATTGTAAGGGGTAAGGTTATGAAAGGAATTATTCTTGCCGGTGGATCCGGTACCAGATTATATCCGTTAACTAGAGTGACATCGAAGCAGTTACTACCTGTATATGATAAACCGATGATTTATTATCCATTATCAACTTTAATGTTGGCAGGAATTCGTGACATTTTGATTATCTCTACGCCAGTTGATACTTCACGTTTTCAGGAACTGCTTGGGAATGGAGAACATTTTGGTGTGAATCTGTCGTATGCTGTACAGGAAAGCCCGGATGGCCTGGCGCAGGCATTTTTGATTGGTAAAGAGTTTATTGGTGATGACGCGTGTGCAATGATTCTTGGAGATAATATTTTTTATGGTGGATGGTTTAGAAAAAATCTGACAGATGCTGTAAAAGCTGCTGAACAAGGTGAGGCTACCATATTTGGGTATTATGTTAAAGATCCGGAGCGTTTTGGAATTGTTGAATTTGATGAAAATAGGAAAGTAATCTCTGTAGAAGAGAAGCCTGTGAAGCCAAAGTCTAACTATTGTATCACAGGCTTATATTTTTATCCGTCAGGTGTGTCAGAGATGGCAGAAAGTGTAAAACCGTCTGATCGGGGAGAATTAGAAATTACTACTTTGAATGATATGTATTTGCAACAAGGGCGATTAAGTGTACAAATTCTTGGACGAGGTTTTGCGTGGCTGGATACTGGAACGATGGAGAGTTTGATGGAAGCTTCTACTTTTGTACAGACTGTTCAGAATCGCCAGGGCGTTGTTATTTCTGCGCCGGAAGAGATTGCATATTATGAGAAATGGATTACAAAAGATGAATTAATTGAATCTGCGAAATTATATGGAAAGTCTCCTTATGGAGAACATTTGATGAGAGTGGCAGAGGATAAGATCGTATTTTGAAAAATATTTGCAGGTGACAAAACATGAAGAGACAAAAAATTGCCGTTACAGGTAAAAATATTTTAATTACAGGTGCAGCAGGATTTATTGGCTCTAATTTAGTATTAGAGTTATTAAAAACTGCTTCACCAGTTAATAT
>CAVEOS010000146.1:1679-2385 GCA_963617435.1 Lachnospiraceae bacterium | reverse complement strand
GTCAAGTTTAATTGCCGAAAACGGAAGTCGCATGACAGTATTCAGATTTGCGTAACCGGAGCCAAAATCATCAAGGCACAGACCGATACCTGCATTCCGGAATTCATTTACAATTTTCCTCAGACTTGCATTGTATTCTGTCGCCACCGTTTCCGTAATTTCAAACTGTATTTTGTCATAAGGAATGTTATATTCATCCATAATCCTGATAAAACGGCTGCTACAATCATTTCTCATAAGGTCAAGGGAAGAAAGATTTACTTTTATATTCCACAAATGATCCAACAGGCTCTGATTCTCTTTCAGGAATCTGCAGACACGCCGGAACTGAAGATCCGTAATCTGTTCGATCATGTGATTCTTCTCTGCAATCTGTATAAAAATATCCGGTGCGATCCATCCAAGTTCCGGATGATACAAACGACTTAAAGCCTCCAGCGTAATAAATTTCTTTTTCCTTGTGGAATAAACCGGCTGATAATACACTTCAAACAAATCCTCATGAATTGCAGTATGCAGATATTGTTCTACCTGCTTATTATACAAAAAACCATTCATCGTCTGCCGGTCATCTTCTATCACTTCTGTTGAACCGTTCTGTGTAGACAGAGATTCCAGATATTCCGCATATTCAAGCACCTGTCCTCCATCCTCAAGTTTCTGTGCATTGATGATTCCACTCAGGATCACCGGCATTGTAATATTC
>CAVEOS010000146.1:0-1669 GCA_963617435.1 Lachnospiraceae bacterium | reverse complement strand
CCGCTTCATTTCCACCTCAAATATATATTTTAGTTTCTTCAGATAATATTCATACTCTTCCAGAGAAGTTGCCAGCATCAGAAAACGCTTTCCCGTAATACGAAACGCTTTCTTTCCACCCAGTTCCGCAAGTTTTCCTGCTGTCAGCTGCAGAATATAATCTCCGCCTCTGCTTCCCGCTACTTTATTGATATGCTTCAGCTGATACAGATACACAGTAATGACATGAAACGATTTTCCCTCAGAAATCAATTCATTGGTTTTTCTCGTCAGATAGAGGTGATTGTACAGACCTGTAAGGCTGTCAGTATTTGCATTCGGATTATTAATGGTTATAAATAATGCCAGTATCGCGAGACTTAACGCAAATCCGGTCGTGAGAAGCGGATGGTACAGCAGCTGAATGACCACGCCGCATACAGCTATCACAAGGATTTCCATCAGCACTTTTATTTTCCGATACCCCAGTTCTTTCCGCCAAACAAACACCAATATCATCATCACGATCATATGGGCGATTGCACTATAGTACATCAGCATATACCAGGAACCTTTGACATAACCTTCCGATACATCAAAATAAAACAACTTCCGTGTAAACGGATTTGTCAATACAATCCCGAGCAGAACAAACGTTGGCAATCCGCTGATCAGTATCTTTTTTGTTGAAACCACTTTATTTTCATGCAGGGTCTGAATATAGCAGAGCAGCGTAAATGGAATCAGCGCCTGTAAAATGTAAAATATTGTGGTTGAAGACAATGCTGCCATTCCGAAATAACCATTTCCGGAAGTAATATAATAATTGCTGAACAATTCTGCTATTACATCCAGAATGCCCTGAACTGCAAAGAACAGAAATACCCGGTTATTACAATCCTCCGCTCTTTTTTGTCCCAGAAAATACCATAGGATCAGCAACAGTATCACGACTGCGGCAATCAGAAAATCTATATTATAACTCATACCTGACCTCCGTCATCTTCTTCACTCAATTGTAGCATATCATCGGCCTTCCTTTTCCAGTCGCTTATGGAATAAAAAGTCCCGTCTGCTTTCTTCCGGTAACTATAACCGAACCTCAGTCCGACACGATACCTGCTGTTTTCTTTTTCTATTTCATTCTTAATTGATTTTTCCCATTCTCCCGGTAATTTCCGTGGATTTGTAACGACAATTGCAAATTCATCTCCGGAAATCCGGAAATATTTTGCCTGTAATTCATCAAATGCACGCCCGACAGACTCAATACAACGGGCTGTCCTCACGACAGATTCATCACCTGCCCGCATTCCATAAGTATCGTTAATCTGCTTTAAACCGGTCACATCAACAAAGATCAGCAAAGATTCCTCGCTTCCACCTGTTTCTTCCTGGACTTCTATCAGCTGACTTTCAAAAGCCTTCCTGTTTTTTAATCCAGTCATGCGGTCATCCACGGATATTCTCTCATAAACTTCCTGTTCCAGATGAAATTTGATATCACCTGACACCTTAACAAGCAGACCGCGGAACAGGACCGCTATATATAACAGAATACCAATCTGAAAAACAGTATCGTACCAGTAGATTGAAAAAAGCCAGTATAATGTAAGTGCGGTGAGCCCACTGATCCCCAGAATTGCAAACGCGTTCAGACAAATTTTCAATTCCTGCATCCGGCATCGCC
>CAVEOS010000145.1:0-2417 GCA_963617435.1 Lachnospiraceae bacterium | reverse complement strand
AGCGGGATTACCAGGATTGATCTGGTATCAGCATCGCAGACTTATGAAACTGGAGAATTTATTGCATGACCTGTTTGAAATTTGCGACAAAATAAAATAGCAGTAACAGGAAAACAGACTGACAGTAAGAAAAAGCTTTACAAAAACAGAATAGCAGAAAAAGACGATGGCAGTGATGGCATTTCTATTGGTGAAAATCAGCGAAATGTTTATGACTGCTATTTTTATGCCTTTCAACAGAAACGGAAAGTGGTTCAGAAAAAGAAAGGCAGAAACAACAAGGAAATATGGCAGGAAGGTGTTTGCAGATGAGAGGGGTGTATAAGCAGGTAAAGAAAAGATATAGGATGCCGGATACGGCACATGATTGTCCGATACTTCGCATCGGAGTGGTGCATGACCAGCCTGTTTCAGAAAGGGAAATCTATGGAATGTGGAGCTTTTCTCTTTCTTCCACAGCCAGTTCTTGCACCACAAAACCACCGTCATCTCGATTTAGGTTTGATAACGCAGTGGGGAAAATGTTGCTTGTCTGGTGTTGGTTTAGTGCTGGGAGAGATGACAGGCAAGTTTCGCAAAGTGGCAAGCCACTCTGCACCGGAACCAGCCTTTGGGCTGTTCCTAAACTTGCCAGAGGGCTCTGCCCCTTGGAACCCCGGCACGTCAATGGCGTAAGTATTCCTGCGAAATGTCCACTGGACATTCCTACGGAACACTTACTGATTGACTAGTACATCGTAAATTAAATAACTGTCATATATCTTTTTGAGATAATCTGTGGTAAAATAGTGTTATCTAAGAAAGGGATGAACACTATGAGAAGAACATATCTCGCTCTGTCAGATGAAGACAGGGATTACCTTAAAACATTATCCAAAAAGAGAACGATTCAAGCACAAATTGTAGATCGTGCCAAAATTTTATTATATAAATCCGATGGGATGACTTTCAGCGATATCGCTGAAAAACTTGCTGTCAGTCCGTCCACTGTACGCCTTTGTATTTCTAAATATTATGAAGGTGGTGTTGAAAATGCTCTTTTTGATACCCAGCGTCCTGGACGTCCATCTGAAATTACAGATGATGCAAAAGCATGGATGATTAATATCGCCTGCCAGAGACCAGTGGAACTTGGATATGCACAGGAACTTTGGACTTTAACTTCTCTCCATAAGCACATTCAAAAGCATGCAGAAGAGGCAGGATATCCGAGACTTTCAACCGTTACCAAGCCATATATCCAGAAATTTCTCAAAGAGCAGGATATCAAACCGTTTAAGATTAAGTATTACTGCGAAAAACGGGATCCCGATTTTGAATCAAAAATGCATGAAGTTCTTCTTGTTTACAAGCAGATTGAAATGCAGTTTGACGAAAATGGTGCACTCATTGTCCCGGATGATTATAAACTAACAATCACGGTATCATATGACGAAAAACCAGGCATCCAGGCAATTTCCAATACAGCGCCGGATCTGCGTCCAACGGCAGAAAACGGAGAGGTATACCGGGATGCGGAATACAAGCGCCTGGGAACCCTTTCTTTATTAGCTGGTATTGATCTGCTTACAGGAGAAGCGATCCCATTGGTAAGTGAAACGCATAAGAGTTCTGATTTTATCGAATTTTTAAAAATATTGGATAGAAAGTACCCATTGCAGGATACCATCAGAATCATCCTGGATAATCATTCAGCACACACTTCCAAAGAGACACAGCGATTTCTGGATACAATGCCAAAAGGACGGTTTAAATTTGTATTCACGCCTAAGCACGGTTCTTGGCTAAACATGATTGAAAGTTTCTTCAGCAAGATGACCAAGCAAATGCTGCGTGGAATTCGTGTCAATACCAAGCAGGAATTGGAAGAACGAATTTACCAGTATTTTGAGGAGATCAACCGAGAGCCAGTAGTTTATCATTGGAAATATAAAATGGATGAAATCAGCGAAGCTGAAGTATCATCACTTTAATATAGCAGTTATTTATTATTCGATGTACTAGTATATCACGAAACATAATGCTCGCTCCTTTCTTAATTCAGTTTTTGGTATTATTTATAAGAATTATAGAAAAGAGTTGACCGGTTTTTGACCGTCCTGCCGGTGTATGTAGTAAATAATAGAGGCCAGTGGTCCAAAGGGGTGATAGAACCACGCAGTAATATCGATCGGGAAGCAACAAAACAGAAAATAAAAGAATATGTACCATAACGGATTACAAAATGATGTATTTCTGCGGCTAATCGATGAGGCATGAGCGGCTGACTGAAATCTGATCTGTGTAAGGATATCATTGCCGGTGGTCTGTTTCAGGTGCTCCGGTGACAATTCCAGCAGGTTGGATTGATTTTTAAGTTGATTAATAACTGTGGTCAGAGAGCGGGAATCCGATTCTGAGCATTCGGAATATAATAA
>CAVEOS010000144.1:0-2550 GCA_963617435.1 Lachnospiraceae bacterium | reverse complement strand
GATAGTTTGTTGCATAAACCATACAGCTTTTAATCAATAGTTTCCGAGACTGCTCTCTGCTTTATCGTAGTCATCCAGGAAGTGATGTTTCACTCCACCCTGTTTATAGGCAATGACTGTACTTAAGTTGACATTCTCCACACTCTTGAAAATATTGGATTCCACGAACGGATTCGTTTCTTTCAGCTGACGGATCAGATTTTTCACTTCCACACGTTTTGATGTATTTTCGCCGCCACAGGTGCTGCAGGTATCGGTAAACTTGCATGCACACTGGATAAAATGCAGATCATTACTGTCACGCCATTTCTTAATATCATCCTCACGGATCAGATACAGCGGGCGGATCAGCTCCATACCCTCAAAGTTTGTGCTGTGCAGCTTTGGCATCATGGTCTGCATCTGGGCTCCGTAGAGCATCCCCATCAGAATGGTTTCAATAACATCATCATAATGATGACCTAAGGCAATCTTGTTGCAGCCAAGCTCTTTTGCCCTGTTATATAGATGTCCGCGACGCATTCTTGCGCACAGATAACACGGTGATTTTTCTATATTAAATACCGCATCAAAAATATCCGATTCAAAAACTGTGATCGGAATATTCATTTTCTTTGCATTTGCCTCAATGATCTGTCTGTTTGCCGGACTGTATCCCGGATCCATAACCAGAAATACCACTTCAAAATCAAATTTATTGTGGCGTTTCAACTCCTGAAAAAGCTTTGCCATCAGCATGGAATCTTTTCCGCCGGAGATACAGACAGCAATCTTGTCCCCCTCTTTCACCAGCTCATACTCACGCACCGCACGGGTAAAACGACACCAGATAGTTTTCCGGAACTTTTTTCGGATACTCTGCTCGATCTCCACGTACTCCGGAATCTCTTCCTCGTTTCTTGCTTCTTCTTTCTGTTTCATGGACTCCATCAGCCAGGCCAGATAACCACCATTCAGGCTTTTTGCATCCACACCGGCTTCTTTTAGTGCTTCTGCTGCCGGAACACTCATCTCACCTTTCTGGCAGTAAACAACAACTTTCTTATTTTTATCAATTTCCTGTGATTCCTGCAGTTTTTCTGCACTCAAAGCCACACTGCCCGGAATCACACCGTAGGAACGTGCGCGCTCATCCCGGATATCAACCAGCTGATAGCTGTCTTCCGGCATTGCAAACAGTTCCTGCACGGTCAACTGTATTTCTTCCATAGGTTCTCCATTTCTTTATCACTATCATGCTCCATTTTTACTCGCAGTCACATCCATTCTATCTGAATTTCTGCACTGAAAAAAGAGACCGAATATCTGCATTTCCTCACACTTACTTTGTAAAAGAAAACACCATTTCTATTGCGGTAACTCCGTCAGGTCTTTTGTGATCTCACCAGCAATGATCAGCCCGACTACCGACGGTACAAACGCAAGGCTTCCCGGAATCTGACGGCGCACAGTACATTTTCTTGCTGTTCCCGGTGGGCAGACACAATTATTTTTACAACTGTTTTCTGTATCTTCGATCGGAGTCAGCGGTTTTTCTCTTGAATAAACGACCTTCAGATGATCTATACCACGTTTTTTTAACTCCCGGCGCATCACTTTTGCCAGCGGGCAGACAGAAGTTTCATAAATATCTGCCACTTCAAACGCAGATGCATCCATTTTATTTCCAGCACCCATAGAACTGATGATCGGCACGCCTGCGGCTTCCGCCTGTTCCACAAGCATCAGTTTTCCTGTAACTGTATCAATCGCATCCACCACATAATCATACTGGGAAAAATCAAACTGCTCTGCCGTATCTGGCATATAAAATGTCTTGTAAGTGTTGACAACCGCTTTCGGATTGATCTCGAGAATGCGCTCGCGCGCCACATCGACTTTATATTTTCCAATGGTCTTTCTTGTTGCAAAAATTTGACGGTTTAAGTTTGTCAGACAGATCCGATCATCATCAATCAGATCCAGCGTTCCAACGCCCACACGCGCCAGTGCTTCCACCGTATATCCACCGACACCACCGATTCCGAACACCGCTACTCTGGCGTTAAACAGGCGCTGCATATTATCCTGTCCCAGAAGCAGCTCCGTTCTGGAAAACTGGTTTAACACAGCCGGCCGCGGTCTGTTCGCACATTCTACATGTAAAGAACTATTTTCTTCCACTCTTTCTATCCTCCAACATATGTTTCTAATTTTTTTATATATCCTGAAACTATCCAGGAATTCTCAACCATTTCTTCCGCAAAATACACATCACTTGATACATGATGTCTTTTTTGCATATTTCTGAAAATTTACACGTTTATTCAGCTTCTATATCATAAGTGGCGTATCCAATATTCAAATGAAATATCTTTTCATTTCCCTCTTTATCTGTTAATATCAGTTCTGTTTCTCCGGCTTTCGTAAATTCTCCACTGACAATATAAAATCCAGCATCTTCTATATATTCTATAGAAACACTTCCCATTCTATCATCTTTTAATCTGACACTACAACTGTCATCAAAAACCACACCACCATCTCCGCCACTTGAAATAAGTGTGGCTT
>CAVEOS010000143.1:0-2575 GCA_963617435.1 Lachnospiraceae bacterium | reverse complement strand
ATACATAACAGTAGGGTGGTTAAATGGATCTCTTTTTTTGGCAAACTTATATATCTCCGCATTTGAATAAGGCACATCTCGCGTTCCAACTATATTATCAATTTTTCCAACAAATTCATCCACTGGACATCCAACAATATCCAATCTAGGATTTTTTTCAAATTCTTTTACCTGTAATTCGCAACGCATAGGCATGGAATAATCATCTGCATCCATTCGAGCAACCAATTCATTTCTTGTATATTTTAAACCTTCATTCAAAGCCAATCCTAACCCAACATTTTTTCCTAATTGAACCTCTTTTATTAAAATTTTATCATTTTTATAATGATCAATAATATTCTGTAATTCACTAGATACAATTCCATCCTTCACAATCACAACCTCATCTGGCGGATAACTTTGATTTAACATACTTTTTAAACTCAGTTCAAAATAAGCTGGCTTATCATTTTTATATATGGTCATAAGTACCGAATATTTTTCTCGCATCGCTATCATTCCTCTTCACTATTTAAAACTGCCAACACAGTTCTCACCATTGTTGCTAATTCACCTACAAAACTGAACTTCCGAATACTTTCCAGATTGTATTTCATCTTCCCAGGCAATACTTTTTTCACATACACCTGATCCACATCCTCTGCTGCATCCAGCAATTCAGCCTCATCTTTATATCGGATGCTTGCCTCGCTTGTAATTCCTGCTGGAAGCAACAACGTCGCACGCATCTCTTTCGTATATTTTTTGACGTACTTCGGTACTTCCGGTCTGGTTCCCACAAAACTCATGTCACCATTCAGCACGTCAAACACCTGCGGCAGTTCATCCAGACGATATTTCCGCAGAAATGCCCCAGTTGGTGTGACGCGGCTGTCACCGGACACGGTAACTGCAGAACCAATCTGATCCGCATTTGCTACCATTGTCCGAAATTTATGGATACGGAATTTCTTTCCATACGCCGTCACACGCTCCTGACGATAGAACACGCCGCCTTTGGATTCTGTTGCAATCTTAATACTGATGATCAGCATTGGAATAGCTGTGATGATCAGAACAATCGTTGCAGCCACCACATCAAAGATCCGTTTCAGACGCAAGCTGAACTTCTTTTTTGCCAGAATGTCATAATATTCCCGCACTTCTTCGCATTGCATAAACTTCGGAAGTTCTTCCCACTTTCTCATAACTTTCTCTCCGTTTATTTGATATATTCATCGGCGATTCTGCAGTAATTTTCAATCACATACTCCACCTCTTCATCTGTCAGTTTTGTATGAAGCGGTAACGTAATCTCATTTACAAATCTCGCATACGCATTCGGATAATCCTTGATATCAAATCCCATCTTTTTATATCCAGTCATCATCGGAAGTGGTTTGTAATGTACATTTGTAGCGATACCGGCCTCTGCCATTTTTACAATAATCTCCTGGCGCTCTTCGGTACCGATTCCCGGAACTCTTGTAATATAAAGATGTCCACTGCTCTGCCACTCATCGGTGTAATGTGGTAATACCTCGATACCTAATGGTTTGAATGCAGCATCATAACGACCAATAATCTCTTTTCTTCGCTCCATAAGCCCCGGATAACGTTTCATCTGTGCCAGACCAATGCCAGCCATGATGTCTGTCATGTTGCATTTGTACCATGGTCCTTCAATGTCGTATTCCCATGCTCCAAGCTGTGTTTTTGCAAGTGCGTCTTTTGACTGACCATGTAAAGAAAACAGCTGAACCTGATGGTACAGTTTTTCATCATCAATTCCCGGAATAGATTTCCATGTCAATGCTCCACCTTCTGCTGTGGTCAGATTTTTTACCGCATGAAAACTGAAACTTGTGAAATCCGCAATGGATCCGACTTTTTGACCATGCCAGGTCGCTCCAAATGCATGCGCCGCATCCGCATTGACAGAAATACGTCCCATAGCTTTCTGGATCTCGTTTTTCGGCTGGTATAAATGTTTTTTCTCTTCCACGATTTCATAAATTCTGTCGTAGTCACATGGCACACCACCCAGATCTACCGGAATGATTACCTTTGTATTTTCATTAATTGCAGCTTCCAGCTGGTCATAATCCATCTGGAGATTATCTTTCTGCATATCCACAAATACCAGTTTTGCGCCCACATGACATACGACAGATGCAGATGCTGTGTAAGTATAAGCAGGAACGATTACTTCATCCCCTTCACCGATACCCAAGAGACGGAGTGCCATCTCTGCACAGGCTGTCTGAGAATTCAGACAAACTGCTCGATTTACTCCACAAAATTCAGCAATCTCTTTTTCAAATTCTTTTGTCTTCGGACCTGTAGTAATCCATCCGGAACGGATTGCCGCAATTACTTCTTCTACTTCCAGATCCGTCATATCAGGCGGTGAAAATGGTATTTTCATTTCTATATATCTCTCCCTTACTTCTTTTATCTCCATAACTGTTCTTTCCTATTAAAAAACAGCGTTACGACTTACTCGTAATCTCCAGCCCCATGCAAAGTTCCATCTCACCCCTTGCATAAGGCAGACTGATCCGCGCCAGCCGTTTATGTCGATCTATTTTTC
>CAVEOS010000142.1:0-2682 GCA_963617435.1 Lachnospiraceae bacterium | reverse complement strand
GTAATATACACAGGTTTTCCTTCATAGTCACAGAAAATATCTATTGTAAATTCTCTTCCATCAACAAAAGGTTGAATAACATAATCATCTATCTGAGCGGCATACATAGCCAATTCTTCCGCATCTTCAACCTTAAATGCATTTATTGAGCTACTGCCATCTTTCGGTTTTATGAAACATGGATATGTTCCAATATACTCTTTGTAATTATTGTAAGATTTAGGTGCTTTTAATCCGCATGATTCAAAAAAGACCCCTGTATTGTTTTTATCGCGACAAATTAATATTTTATCCGGATCACTGATAAGGACTTTCGTGCCAATTTCAGCAAACGCTTCTTTATTCTGAGAAAGCACCAATAAATCCGTATCAATCGTTGGCAATAACAGATCAATTTTATCTTCTAC
Organism: Lachnospiraceae bacterium; assembly: GCA_963617435.1. Lineage (GTDB taxonomy): Bacteria > Bacillota > Clostridia > Lachnospirales > Lachnospiraceae > Eubacterium_I. The sequence goes on along the minus strand of CAVEOS010000142.1, from coordinate 2,275 downwards.
GCAAATTTTCAATAATTGCTCAATATATTGCGGCGCCTTCATTGAGCATACTTTTCTTGTATAATCACAATATGCAAGTGCTGGTGCAGTACCTGCCATATCAGCACCATATAATTTTAAATTTATTTCTAATTTCAATGCCGCTTGTCGAAATGCCTGCATTAATTCAACACGTCTACCGACGCCAGTAACTAAAATATGTATTTCTTTCATAATCATTTCTTTATCTTCTATTAGTCTATTTTTCCTGCGTTCCATAAAACTCTTCCATCGTTGCAGAAGTATCTGAACTGATTCCTTCTTTTTTCAGAACCGTTTTCACTGTCTGAAAAATAATCTTCCAGTCTCCTAGAGATGTGATATGATCTACATATTCCACATCCATATCAAATTTCTGCTCCCACGAAAGCGCATTTCTTCCATTTGCCTGTGCATATCCGGTAAATCCTGGACGGACCTCATGTCGTCTTGCCTGATGTTCGTTATACAACGGCAAATACTTCACCAGTAATGGGCGTGGTCCAACGACACTCATTTTTCCAGTTAAAATGCAACCAAGCTCCGGTAATTCATCCAATGAAGTGGCTCGCAGTTTTTTCCCAAAAGCTGTTAATCGCTGCTCATCCGGAAGTAAATTTCCATTTTCATCCGTTTCACTGGTCATTGTTCTGAATTTATATAGTTTAAAAATTTCGCCATTCAATCCTGGGCGTTCCTGCGAAAACATAACCGGCGTACCAAGTTTCACTCTGACTAAAATAGCAACAATCAAAAGTACTGGACTTAACACAATACATGCCAATAATGCGCAAATGAAATCTTGCGGTCGTTTGATATATTTTTCATAAAAACCTTTTTTATGTCCCATTATTCAAAACAACTCCTGATCACTTCAATAATTCTATCCTGCTGCTCCGCCGTCATCTTGTTATCACTCGGCAAACACAGACCTCTCTGGAAAATATCCATTCCCACATCTAACGGTCTACCATCTTCGCCAAATGCGCCACCGGAAATATAAGCATTTGTCTTTGCTCGTCCATTTCCTTCTCTGGTCACAAATCCGTTCATCCGGTAAATCGGCTGCATATGCATTGGTTTCCAGATTGGTCTTCCCTCCGCATTGATAGATGCGATAGCTTCCAAGATTTCTGTCGGACAGCTTTTTCCTGCTTCGGCCACATACAATGCTTGCTGTTCTCCACGAACCTGTTTGCACATTGCTTCTGGTTCAATTATCATGCAGGATAACCAGAAGTTCGGTTCAGAATTATTTGTATCATAAGGATTCATCGTTACTGGTAATCCCTCAAAACCTTTTTTGTATCGCTCATAAATTGCTTTTTTCTGTGCAATATGTTCTTCCAAATATGGGAACTGACCTCTTACCACGCCTGCAATTACATTACTCATGCGGTAGTTGTAACCAAGTTCCTCATGCTGATACCACGGAGCATTTTCTCTTGCCTGCGTAGACCATTTTCGGACTTTGTTTGCTGCTTCTTCATCATCTGTCAAAAGCATTCCACCTGAAGAACCGGTAATAATCTTATTTCCATTGAATGAAATCGCATTATAAGTACCAAAAGTTCCTGTCTGTACACCTTTATAAGTTGCGCCAAGAGATTCTGCTGCATCTTCAATAACCACTGCATGATTTTTTTCGCAGATTGCTTTTAATTCATCAATTTTTCCTGGTGTTCCGTATAAATGCGCGATTACAACTACTTTTACATCCGGGTACAATTCAAAGGCTTTTTCCAGTGCAACCGGATCCATGTTCCAGGTATCATATTCCGTATCAATAAAAATCGGAACACCTCCTTCATAAACCACCGGATTGACCGTTGCATCAAAGGTCATATCTGAACAGAACACTTTGTCTCCCGGTTTGACACCCGCCAATTTCACAGCCATATGTAATGCGGCTGTTCCGGCTGACAGTGCTACTGCATATTTACATCCAACTTTTTCACAAGCCAGACGCTCTGTTTCATTGATATTTGCTCCAACGGTTGACATCCAGTTTGTTTCATATGCTTCTTTCACATAATCCAGCTCCGGACCATGCATTGTCGGACTGCTCAACCAGACTTTTGACTCAAACGCATCGTATTTCTTCTTATTAATAAACATTACTTTTCATCCCCTGTTACTATGTATTCCATTTATTTTTACGACTTACTCGTAATCTCCAACCCCATACAAAGTTCCATCTCTCCCCTTGCATAAGGCAGACTGATCCGCGCCAGCCGTTTATGTCGATCTATTTTTC
>CAVEOS010000141.1:0-2755 GCA_963617435.1 Lachnospiraceae bacterium | reverse complement strand
TTTCTGCTTAAATTCTGGCAATTTTATTGCGAAAAGTTTTTATTCCTCAAAGCTGTTAGTATAAATTTTTGACCTTAAATTCACGTTCCACTTCACGCCGCTGATCTTTCTTCGCAATATCCTGACGTTTGTCGTACAGTTTTTTACCACGGGCAAGTCCGATCTCGACTTTGATCAGATCTCCTTTGATATATACTTTCAATGGAACCAATGTATAACCTTTCTCTGCAATTTTTCCTGCCAATTTATTGATCTCATATTTATGAAGCAGCAGTTTTTTCGGGCGCAGCGGATCCCGGTTAAAAATATTTCCTTTTTCGTATGGGCTGATATGCAATCCATATGCAATCACTTCTCCATTCTCGATTCGGATAAATGATTCTTTGACACTGCATTTTCCCATACGCACAGATTTTACTTCCGTTCCGTGCAGAGCTACTCCTGCCTCATATGTCTCATCAATAAAATAATCATGATAGGCCTTTTTATTGTTTGCCACTAATTTGTATCTGTCTTTTCCCATAATTTTCTACCTTTACTAATCTTCTTCCTTCTTTGGATCCACCAGTTCAAAATCAATTCTGCGCACCAGCTTGTCTGTGCCGATCACACGGATTCTTACCGTCTGTCCCAGCTTGTAGCTTTTTCCGGTGTTTTCACCCACCATCTCGTAGGTACTTTCAATATAATTATAGTAATCTCCGCGCAATGTTGTGACATGCACCATACCTTCTACGGTATTCGGCAGTTCCACAAACAAACCATAGTTTGTAATACCGGACATCACACCTTCGTACTCGTTTCCGATGCGGCTCTCCATGTATTCCACTTTCTTCATTTTGATGGTTTCACGTTCTGCCTCATCTGCCCGGCGCTCCAACTGGCTGGTCTGCTGTGCCACACCCGGAAGGATTTTCCAGTAATGTTCCATCCGTTTTTCATTCATCCGTCCACGCAGACTGTCCTTAATGATCCGATGAATCTGCAAATCCGGATAACGGCGGATCGGTGAGGTGAAATGACAGTAATACTGCGCTGCCAGTCCGAAATGTCCCACACATTCCACACTGTATTTTGCCTGCTTCATAGAACGCAGTGTCAGGCGGGAAATCAGCCCCTCCACTGGTGTATCTTCGATTTTTGCCAGAAGTTTCTGCAACTCTTTCGGATGCACCTCATCGGAACCCATATGGATATGATATCCGAAGTTATTGATAAAGGTGCTCAGCTTTTTGATTTTTTCTGTATCCGGTACTTCATGTGTACGGTACACAAACGGAATCTCCTGCCAGAAATAATCCTGCGCAACGGTTTCGTTTGCTGCCAGCATAAAATCTTCAATGATCTTTGTCGCCGGATTACGGTCATACGGCTTGATATCTACCGGGTGTCCCTGATTATCCAGAATTACCTTCGTCTCCGGAAAATCAAAATCAATAGAACCACGTTTCCGCCGTTTTGTACGCAGCAGGTCTGCCACTTCCTTCATATCAAAAAACATCTGTACAAACTCTTTGTACTCTTCTGTTTTTTCCGTATCTTTCAGTGTAATAATTTTGTTTACATCGGTATAGCTCATGCGGCGGTCAACGTTGATGACAGACTCCGCGATCCGATGATCCACGATGTTTCCTTTTGCATCAATTTTCATAATACAGCTTAAGGTCAGTCTGTCCTCACCCTGATTCAGGGAACAGATTCCGTTTGACAACGTATGCGGCAACATTGGAATCACACGATCCACCAGATAAACACTGGTGCCACGCTTCAGTGCTTCTACGTCCAGCGCGCTGTTTTCCTGCACATAATTCGTCACATCCGCGATATGCACGCCAAGCTGCCAGAAATCGCCGTCTCTGGTCAGTGTCACCGCATCGTCCAGATCCTTGGCATCCTCACCATCAATGGTAACGGTCTGCCAGTCTCTGAGATCCATACGCCCTGCCATATCCGCGGAAGTCACATCCTTTGCCACACGTTCTGCCTGATTCAGCACTTTCTCCGGGAATTCCACCGGAAGCCCATAGGCCCGCACCAGAGACATGATATCCGTACCCGGATCATTCTCATGACCAATGATCTCGATGACTTTTCCCTCCGGTTTCTTGCCTTTTCCACCGTAAGAAGTCAGTTCCACGACTACCTTATGTCCGGTCACAGCGCCTTGGGAACGCTCGATCGGTACAAAAATATCCATGTTAATTCTTGGATTGTCCGGCCGCACAAACCCAAAGGTCTTGTTTTTTTCAAACGTACCAACCACAGTCTTTAAACCATGATCTACAATTTTTACAACTTTGCCTTCTCTGCGTTTTCCACTGGATGGAACCAACGCGATCTGTACCACATCATCCTGAATGGCACCATTTGTGTTGCTTTCCGAAATAAAAATGTCTTCATCCTCACCCTCAATGGTAACAAATCCGAAGCCGCGGGCATGTGCGGTAAACACACCTGTCAGGTTCGGGTTAGTGCCCTTCGTATATTTTCCCTTTGTGGACACCTCAACTTTGCCCTCTGCCACCAGTGCATCCAGCACTTCCTGCAGTTCATGGCGCTGTGCCTTCGGCACATTCATCAGGTTTGCGATCTCTTTTGTCTTCATTGGCACATACAGATCATCGCAGATCAGTTCATATACAATTTGTTTTCTCTCTTCTAATAATTCTTTCTTCATCTATTCTATCCCCATGTAACTAATAAAAAATAGGCTTCGCCTATTCAACTCCCCTTGCCCCTCAATCTTGAGGGGTGG
>CAVEOS010000140.1:0-2825 GCA_963617435.1 Lachnospiraceae bacterium | reverse complement strand
TAATGCATTTAAATGCAGGTGCAGTCAGTATTATGTTCCTTGTGACGAAATTTATTGATGGTGTTTCAGACCTGATCGTAGGGTATTTGATTGACAAGACAAACACAAGATGGGGAAAATCAAGACCATGGATCCTCTTTGGAGCAATCCCGTTTGGTGTGACGGCAGTTCTTGCGTTCTCTGTACCGGATATCAGTCAGACAGGAATGTTGATCTATGCATATATAACATACATTCTGTTATCTACATCTTATACGATTGTAAATATTCCGATGGCATCCATTCTTCCGGCGCTGAGTGAAGATCCGCATGAGAGAACAGTCCTTGCATCCTGCAGAACATTCTTTTCATCTGTTGGTTCTACTGTTGTCAGTGCATTGGCACTGACTTTGGTAGACAAATTTGGAAATGGAAATGATGCACTTGGATTTCGGATCGTAATGATTCTTTTTGGTGTGATCGGATGTCTGGTATTCTTTTTCTGCTTCTTTAATACAAAAGAGCGTGTGACGATCAAACAGGAAAAAGTCGGCCTGAAAGCAAATATTTCCTGTCTGCTCCATAATGGGCCGTGGAAGTTGTTTGCCTTGAACATTCTGTGGTTCTTTGGTGGATATGTTATTCAGGCAAGTGCAGTTATTTTTTACTTTACTTATGTGGTTCAGAATACCGGTCTGGTGCAGGTGGTTGCAACTATCACAACACTTGTGCCAATTGTAACAAACCTTGCAGCACCATTTCTTGTAAAACTCACAACGAAAAGGAACCTTATGGTCGGTGGAAGTGTGGTACATATAGGTGGACTGCTGATGATTTTCTTTGGAGGAACAAATGCGCAGGTGCTTATCGCAGGAGCAGTGATTGCAGCAGCTGGTTATGGCTTAAAAGGAAGCATGCATTTTGCAATGCAGCCGGATCCTGTTGACTATGGAGAATGGAAAAGTGGTGTCAATACAGCCGGAACCCTTTCTGCAGTAAATGGATTTATCGGAAAAGTTGGCATGGCGATTGCCAGTAGTATCGGTGCGGCACTTCTGCAGTTCGGTGGATTTGATGCAGCACTTTCTGTACAGACGACAACTGCACAGAGTTATATTACGGCTATGTATATCTGGGTACCAATCGTACTGAATGTTGCAACTATAATTACAATGATGTTCTATAATCTGGATAAAATCTATCCTCAGATCGTGAAAGAGCTGGATGAAAGGAGAGCAGCGTAATGCCAAAAGTAAGTATTGATTTGGATATGGTTCGCGTGACTAACCAGGAATTTGTAAAAAAAGCGGAAGACTGTATGCCGGAGCTTCATGAGACAATGGTAAAACCTGTAGCGCTTGTGGATATTGTAAAGACAGATGCTGTATATCCGCAGGTGAAACAGAAAGACTCTGTGGAAAACCTTTCAAATTATCATCTCGCAAAGGGAGATAAAATATGTCTGGATTTCGGAGATCATCAGGTTGGCTATGTGACTTTGAAAGTAAATTCTGTGGGAAGCCCGCAGGACGCGCCGGCATTCCTACGGCTGAAATTTGGAGAGATTGCAAAAGAAATGACAGAGAATTCTGCTGATTACGATGGCTGGATCAGCAGAGGCTGGATTCAGGAAGAGCATATCCATGTGGATATACTTCCGGCAGAATTAAAACTTCCGAGACGTTACGCATTCCGATATATGGAGATTGAAGCCATAGATACTTCTCTGAAATGGCAGCTGGTTGTAGAAGATGTGGCTTGTATCAGTGTTTCTGCTGCCAGTATGGATGAGGTAAAGCATATAGAGAGTGAAGATGAAATGGTTCGCAGTCTGGATCGGGTAAGCCTTCGGACTCTGATGAACTGTATGCAGTCTGTGTTTGAAGATGGACCGAAGCGTGACCGAAGGCTGTGGCTGGGAGATCTGAGATTGCAGGCTCTGACGAATTATGTTACTTTTCGGAATTTTGACCTCGTAAAAAGATGCCTGTATCTTTTTGCTGGCCAGACAAGGGACGATGGACTGGTGAGTGCCTGCCTGTTTACAGAACCGAAATTTATCGTAGATGATACTTTTCTACTGGACTATTCCATGTTCTTTGGAGCTGCATTGCTGGACTATTATAAGGCTTCCGGAGATATGGAAACACTCCGTGATCTGAGCAAATGTGCGTACCGCCAGATGGAGATCGCGAAGGAACAGTTCGATGAGAAAAATCTGCTTGTTAATGGAGAGGGGTTCTGGGCATTTATTGATTGGACAGAAGGGCTGGATAAACAGGCTGCTATGCAGGGTGTATATATTTTTTGCGCAAAAAAGGTTCAGCAAATTGCAGAAATCCTCGGAGATAAGGAGAAAGCAGCAGAACTTTCCACAGAGGCAGAAACAAAGGCAGAAGCTGCAAGGAAATATTTGTGGGATGAGGAAACGGGGTTATTTGTGAGTGGTCCGGACAGACAGATCAGCTATGCAAGTCAGGTATGGCTGATACTTGCCGGTGCTGTCAGTTCGGAAGAGGGCATACAGATTCTGGATAAAGTAAAAGAACTGAATCCGGAGAAAGGCATGGTTTCGCCATATATGAATCATCATTATGTAGAGGCATTGCTATTGTGCGGGGAAAAAGAGGAGGCCATGGATTATATGAAATATTACTGGGGCGGAATGATCAGCAGCGGGGCAGATACGTTCTGGGAACTTTACAATCCTAAAAATCCGGCAGAATCGCCATATGGAAGCAGTATTGTAAACAGTTACTGTCATGCATGGAGCTGCACGCCGACTTATCTGCTGAGAGAGTATTTTTAAGGAAGAGAATCAGGTTGGCGCAGTAAAAGCTACTTCT
>CAVEOS010000139.1:0-3030 GCA_963617435.1 Lachnospiraceae bacterium | reverse complement strand
GTGTTATACAGATCAATCGTCTCTTTTCCCAGCGTCTCAGAGATTTCTTTCAAAGTGGAACTTTCTTTTCCCCCAAGGAAAAGAACGGTATCACAGTTACCCGTGATTGTCTCAGCAGCATCCTTATAGATGGTTTTCAGCTGAGATTGTGACTGCAGAATGATAGAAGCGGAGATTTCTCTGCTTCGGATCGTAGCAATCAATTTGTCGAATTTCGGAATCTGTCCGATATTACTGAACTCATCCAGGAGCAGACGCACATGGTATGGCAATCTGCCTCCATGCTCATCATCCGCTTTGTCACACAGCAAGTTAAACAGCTGCGTATACATGATTGCCACCACAAAGTTGAATGTATCATCGGTATCGCTGATAATAACGAACATGGCGGTTCGCTGATCTCCAATCATATCCAGTTCCATCTCATCGTAAGACATGATTTCTCTTAACTCCTGAATATCGAATGGGGCAAGTCTGGCACCACAGCTAATCAGAATCGACTTCGCCGTTTTGCCAGCTGCAAGCTTATATTTGCGATATTGTCGTACTGCAAAGTGTTCCGGATCTTCTGCTTCCAGTTCTTCAAATAATTCATCCACCGCATTTTTAAACTCTTCATCATCCTCTCTGGTTTCACTGGCATTGATAAATTCCAACAGAGTAGAGAAGTTCTGTTCTTCTTCCGGAGCTTCATACCAGATATATCCGATCAGTGCAGAGTACAGCAGACGTTCTGCTTTCACCCAGAAATCCTCGGTGGATTTTTCACCTTCTCCTTTTGTATTTGCGATAATCGTGTTGACCAGTTTCAGGATATCTTTCTCACTCCGGATATAATGGAACGGATTGTAATGCATGGATTTTTTGAAATTGATAGTATTCAGCACCTTAATCCTGTAGCCACCATTCACTAACATTTTCCCGCACTCAACGATGATCGTACCCTTTGGATCTGTCACCACATATGACACGTGGTCTGTCATCTGCATTAGGTTTGGTTTTACATAGAATCTTGTTTTACCGGATCCGGAACCACCGATAACGATCACATTTTTATTTCTGGCATACTTGGGAGCTTTTGGTCTGCTGTTCATGGTCAGACGTTCCGTTTCTGTCAGAATGACATTGTTTTCAAAGACTGGATCCATGAATGGTTCGATATCTTTTCTGGTGCCCCACCTGGCAGATCCATACTCCACGCCCTGGCGGAATTTCTTTGCATTCTTGGAACGATAATAAACTACCAGCCTCATGCAACCTGCAATCATGATTCCAACCGTCAGATCCTGTAGATGCAGACTTGGCAGCCAGCTAAAAAATGCCAGTCGGAAATTGACCAGCATCACTCCAAGTCTCTGCACCATGCTTTCTCCCAGACAATGCCGGTACAGCCAGGATCCTTTATCTGCCACATAAAAAATGGCAAGATACGGGAGATTCAGGATAACCAGTCTCTTGAACTGGATCTTCTGTAGTTTCTCCCGGATCATCGTTCCTGCCCTCTGTCTTTCTGCCTCTGTTTTACACGCTGGCGGTGCTTTGCTTTTCTCTGTACTGCTTTCTGCAGTTTCTTTCTGACAGATGGTTTCTTCGTTTGTTTCTTTTTCAGTTCTACACCGGCATATTCCCGGAATGCAGCGGTCATCACATCCACATCCTTCGCCTTAAAGAACACCAGATATTTCGGCGGATCCACACTGATATCTTTTTTCAGGCTGTAATCAATCCCGTATTTTCTGGCCACCCGGTCAAAGGATTTGATATTCTGATCCGTAATCTGAATATTACTGAGCTGTGCTCCCTGCTCCGTCAGCTGTTTAATGGTCTGCTTTCCATGAGGCTTTTTCTTCTCAATCTTCCGTCTGGCTTTCTCCCTTCCTTTCTCCTGAGCCTTTCCGGTCTTCTCTGCCTGTTTGATCTGAATAGAACGCTGTTTTCTCCTGCTCTGTACGTCCAGAAATTTCCGCATGGCTGCTTTCAGTACATTGGCGGTAATCCTGGCTCCCTGAATGCTCAGGCTGATTACTTTCTGATTTACTTCTTCCTGCAATTACCCACTTCCCTTCTTTGCTCTTACCTCAGAATAAAGACTGGCAATACAATAACCGATGCATGGGACAGGCTTTCCATAGGGACAGCCCTTGCATTTATCCGAAACAGCCAATTCTCTTTTCTTCTCTTTTTCCGGAATCAGATAATGACACTGTTTCAGTCCGCATCCTTTGTTCTTCCCTTTCCACCAGTAGCAGTACTTACATGACCACGGTTTTTCACTGGTATATTTTCTGTCTGTCAGGGATGCATTTGGTTCAATCACCAGATCTTTATTTCTCTTCATTTGTTTCTTCCTCTTTTCTCATCATTTCTGTTAGTTTTTTCTCCGCATGGCTTCCGGCCACAACCAGGCAATACATCATAATAAAAATTGCTGTTGCTCCCAGAAGTGCGATAACAACTATGATATTTTTCATGTGTTCTCCTAACTGAAAAAGCGCCCACAGATTCCTTTCGGTTTCCATGAACGCTCTTTCTTAATCAATTATTTTCTCTTTTTTCTCATAACTGCAAAGGTTCCAACTCCCGCGGCACTCATACCAAGAAGCATGATCCATAACCAGAGATTGGAGTTATCACCAGTCTTCGGTGCATCGCTGACTGGTTTTCCACCTTTTGGTGTCTTTTCAACAGGTTTTTCCTCATCTACCATGGTCACATGCTGTACTTCTCCAGTATCCTTCACTTCAAATTCCACATCTTTTGCAATCAGATATCCTTCTGGTGCTGTTTCCTCGCGAAGTGTATATTTACCAATTGGAAGCATCTCAATATAGTGTGCTTTATCCGTACTGGTCCAGCTTTCCACAACTTTTCCATCCTGATCCAGAATGGTCAGTTTTGCTCCCGGAAGTTCTTTTCCGGCAATATCCTGTTTGGAGATTTCCAGTTTCGTTACGTCATCCTTCATCTCCACTTTCTGGATATCCGCAGTATCTTCAATCGTGAATTTCACACTTTCTGCTGTCACATAAC
>CAVEOS010000138.1:0-3131 GCA_963617435.1 Lachnospiraceae bacterium | reverse complement strand
CGTATTGATAAATATGATGGTGAAATGGTTACATTCCACTACAATCGCCATGAGTGTAACCGCCAGAATTCTCGCTTCCACAACACTCCCTTCCTGGATCAGTGGTGCTTCGCCTTCCACCTGTGGGCAGTAAAAGTTTTGCACTTTTTTCTCCATCGCCATTTTTCTTGAGGCGACCACCGAATGTGTTGCAGTATCCAGTTTTTTTACGATGAAATCAATCTCACAACCAATCATGTTGGATGTGATACGAATCTTCTTGGTCATATCCCCCTCATCCTGTTCTGACAGAATGATGTTCATTTCTGTTACCGGGATCATCACACGATATCCCTGGTAATCTGCCAAAGCTACATTCACAGATTTCCCCTCTCCGATGGAGTGCCGCTCCATGGAGATCAGCATGCCTGTCAAAATCTTCTGCTTGAGCATGGAATTCTGTAATTCGTGCCAATTCAGATCATCGGTTTCATTGTCATTTTCATATACAGATGCTGCCAGACGGTCTAACGTGATGATCTGATCCGTACCGGTCGCCGGCTTGCTTACCGTTCCCTGCCCTTCTGCTCTGGAAGTTTCCTCTACCTGCAGCATCTTTTCTTCTTCTTTCAGTTCCACAATCTAGTCCTTTCTTATGATGCAGTTTGTTTTTGTTGTTCCCATATTTTGTATATACTTCGATTTACCATATTCGGAAACTAGAACACGTTATCCTGATCCTGGAACAGATTCTCAAAAAACGCATCCAGATTTGTGTTGGAATCCTGCTGCCCGTTGTCTCTTTCCCCTGACATTACTTCCACTTCCAGATTTTCATCTTCCACAAACGGCTTTTGTGCCTCTTTCTCTTCCGCAGCCTGCACCAGATCTTCCTCTCGATCAGCAAACTCCGGCTTCCAGTCCTCTTCAAATACAGCCTGTCCATTCGGGAACCTGCCCTCTGCCGCGTATTTTTCTTCCATTTTCTTTCGCTGTTCCAGCAGCATAGTCCTCTGGTTTCCCCATCTCTCACTGTCTGTGACCACATAACGCTCCGGATCAGAAATGGCTTCGCGCAAAATCTCCCACCGGCTTTTATATTCACAACTTCTTCCTCTGATATCGTGTCCCTGTTCATACCTCCAGACCGGAAGAAATTCCTGTGGCATGATGCGACGCAGTTTCAATGCTTCCGGATGTCTATAAAATGGAAACTTTTTGAGTCGTATCATCTTCGCGCCCCGGACAAACAAAAGCATCTCATCGGTATCAAGCCGCATGATCTCGTCTGGTGTGTATACCGGTCTCTGACCAACACCCGAATTTCTTGCCATATCCGGCACATAATCTGTCAGACGCACTGTTTTCAGATTTTTCCGGATGGTCTCCACCTCAATGGTTGACAGTCCGGTCAGTGCTGAAAAATATTCTGCAGTCGTGGATTCGTTGCATCCTAGAAATAACCGGAAATCACAGCCGCCAATCAGTTCTTCCCATACACCATCTGGATAACGGTTTTGAAGCTGTGGAATATTCTGAACCATCAGGACCATTCCAATATCCCGGCTTCGCGCCGTTGCCTCCTTCTGCTGGATGCTGTCAATGATTCCGATGTTGGGCATTTCATCAAGGATGAAATACACCGGTACATCACATTTTCGTGCTGGCTGCCGGTCGGCATACGCCATAATCTTAATAAACGCCATGGAGATCATAAGAGCATTGAGCATGTTATATGTCGTCGTCGTGTCAGAAGCCATGCAAAAAATAGCCGTTTTCTTTTGCGCCATCCGTTCCAGATCAATCTGCTGGTAACCTGTCATCCGCTTGATTGCTTCATCCTGGAAGATTTTCAGGCGGGAACCAAGTCCCAGAATCGCATTGCCTTTATTTTGTGGCGATTGACAGAACAGGTTATACGACTGTCTGGCCGGATGCGTGACCGGAAGCGCAAAAAATTTGGCATCCAAAGATGCTGCTGATTCCTGCAAAAGCATGTTATATGCCGTACTGAACTGGTGCAGCTCCTTTGGCATGACAGTGATCACATATAGCACCAGGGCCTTGAGCAATACTTCCTCAATGTCGTTGAAAAATGCTTCGCTGTTAATACTTGTCGTATTCTGGATGATCGTATGGCAAATGATGTCGACGTATTCCAGCTCCTCTTCCCCACTGATCTCCTGCAGAATATCCCATCCATCCGAATTCCAACGGTTCGACAGGTTCCACAGTCCGACTTCATACCCTTGGGAATACAGATAATACACCATGTCGCCGCTCAGTTCCCCTTTGGGATCTGTAACACAGAAAGACTCTCCGCGTATCACGCATTGGATGATCATATTTCTGGAAATAGCGATTGATTTAAACGATCCTTGTGAACCCGCGATAAACAAATTCCGGTTATATGGCGAGTCACGAGGAATGGACACCACCTTTCCATCCATTGTGGTTCCCAGAATAATGCCATCCGTCTCCAACGCACTGTCTGTGATCGACAGATAGTTTTTATACTCCTCTTCGGTTGCTATCCGGCTAGTCCCATAGGTTCCCTTGGCAGAATAGGAAAAAATTCGTTCATCCTCGTTATCCCTGGAACGTCCGACCACCTTAATGTACAGGATCAATGCCACGATCAGGATCAGGCTTGTTCCATAACCAATGTGCCCCTGCCTTGTAATTACTGCTACTTTTACTGCATGAAGAATGCCAAACGACAAATCCCCCTCTGGCTTCGCCAGGATTGCCAGACATCCGCCCGGATATAGGGCACCGCAGACAATACATAGCACTTTTACATGCGTATACTTTGTATGTTCTTTCTTTGGGATTTTTCCCCTCCACTGTGAGAATGTCTGCTGCATTTTTTTGATATAATAACGGTATCTCATATGCGCCTCCTTCTACCTTGGATATACGTCAATGAGATACTTTCAGAAACTAAACTTTCATCGAGTTGCACAAGTCAACTAGTATAAATCCACCGGCTATTCTATACTATAAGCAATAATGGAATATGCTTTGACATAACTCATTTTGCCAACTTACAAATGAATCGAATCAATTTCAATCTAAAAGTTTATTCTGTAAATAAATTTTTTAAACTTTTTTCATTTGCATGAAAAATATTTACTTTGACAGTTGTATAT
>CAVEOS010000137.1:0-3167 GCA_963617435.1 Lachnospiraceae bacterium | reverse complement strand
ATAAAAGCTGGTCGTTTTCCACTCGCGCAAAACTCGCAAAACTCAGTCGTTCGCTTAATCGCTCGCCGAGATAAATTTCTCCAATTTTGCCATCTAAGTCACGAAAATAATAGTTGTTAACATTGTAACACCATATATCATATGCACCGCACCTTTACATTGTTTTGAACTCTGTTCCATGTTATGCAAGCAGAGTTACACTATGAAAAACACATCTTAAATCTGCGCATGCTACACCATGATCATCATTCTGATAAACGATTCTGCATGCGCGACACAACGTAAGGGGAAGCAGTGTGGTTTAAATCACTACGTAACATCAAAGGGACTCTGCTATTTTTTCTTGACGAGCGATTGTTAGCCGGAAAGACAAAATCGCAGAGTCCCTTTTCATAACCTTCCTTTTAAACCATACAATTACCCGAAATAAGTTATTTTTCCCAGAAGGCATCCAGTGCCCCGGACAGACTCTCCAACGTATGCACCTCATACTGACTCCACTCCCGTGGAAACAGCTGCCGATAATCATTCCGCAAAAAACGCTCATCCAGCAGCCCGATGATTCCCCGGTCAGATGCTGTCCGAATCACACGCCCTGCCGCCTGCAGCACTTTATTCATCCCCGGATACTGATACGCATAATCAAATCCCTGTCCGTTTTCTTCCTGATAATACTCCTTCAGGATCTCCCGTTGGGTACAGATCTGCGGCAGTCCCGTTCCGACGATCAGCACCCCGATCAGCAGATCTTCTTTCAGATCAATTCCCTCGGAAAAAATACCGCCAAGCACACAAAATGCCGCCAATGACTTGTCCCTTGCTTCAGCAAATTCCTGCATAAAGTCTTCCCGCTCGGCTTCATTCATATTTCCACTCTGCATAATGCAGTCTGCTTCCCGCTCATTCACCGCCAGGAACTGCTCATACACATCTCCCATAAAACGATAGGACGGGAAAAAGATCAGATAATTGCCTTTTTTTGCCCGCAACACCTGCTGAATATACAGCGTGATCCGTCGAAATTCTCCGATCGTCCGCCGTGTATACAAACTGCTGACATCTCGGCCGATAAACAACAGCCGCTGCTCTTCCCGAAACGCCGAATCCGCATACACCGCATAATTATCCTTTTTCGAACTGAGCAGATTTTTATAATAATTCACCGGCAGCAAAGTTGCCGAGAAAAATACGGTGCTATTGCCCCGCTCCAGACATTCCTGCAGGTTCACCGACGGATTTACGCAATACAAATGCAGGCAAAACCTGTTTTCCTCATCGAAATCCGAATACAGTACATAGTTTTCATCCACCCGCTCAAACATATTCATAAAATGACGCAGATTCAGATAAAAATCTGTAATCGCCTTCCGCTCCGGCATTTCTCCTCTGGACTGCAAAAACACATCCAACAGAGACATCAGCCGCATCAGGGAAAACGCAAAAGCTCCGATACTTTCGTACACCACATATTTCTCGCATTCCCGCTTCCACTCCAGCATCTGCCGGTTGCATTTTTCCAGTGCCGCCTCCAGCTTCCGATCCTTGCCACGCACCAGCTTTTTCACCGCAAGGATTTCTTCCTTGACCAGAACAGCGCTGTACATCTCCCGGCCACGCTCCACCAGATTGTGCGCCTCGTCCACCAGAAAAATATAATCGCCCTTCTCTCCTTCGGAAAAGAACCGTTTCAGATACACATTCGGATCAAACACATAATTGTAATCACAAATAATGACATCTGCATACAGCGACGCATCCAGAGACATCTCAAACGGGCACACCTGATATTTTTCCGCCTGCGCTAACATCCGCTCTCTCGTAAAATCATCTTCAGTGCTAATCAGATCATACACTGCATCGTTTACCCGGTCATAATGCCCTTTCGCCCGTGGACAATTGGATGGATTACAGTCCATCTCCTCGCAGGGACACATTTTCTCCTTTGCCGTCAGCACGATCACTTTGCCCTGATATCCGTGTGCTTTCAGAAGGTCACAGGTATCTTTGGCAACCGTTCGTGTGATCGTTTTTGCCGTAAGATAAAATATTTTGTCTCCGAGATTTTCTCCAACGGCTCGGATCGCCGGAAACAACGTGGAAATCGTCTTGCCCGTTCCGGTAGGTGCCTGAATGAACAATATTTTTTTGCGGTTGATGGTTCTGTATACATCTCCCACCAGTTTGCGCTGTCCATCCCGGTAAGGAAACGGAAATTCCAGCGTCTGGATCGATGCCTGACGGATTTTTCTCCACGCGAACTGAAAATCCGTCCATTTCCGATACGCTTCGATCATGTCCTGAAACCATCGCTCCAGCCAGAAAAAAGAAAAACTTTCCTGAAACCGCCGGATTTCCTCTGTATCCAGATCACAGTAGGTCATCTGCACGGAAATCTGATCCAAACCATTTTGAAGTGCATAAATATAGGCGTAACACATCGCCTGCGCCTTGTGCACAAAAATCGGTCCCTCAAAACGTGTCACATCGGTATACATACACTTAATCTCATCGATGGTCACACCTTCTGCATTTGTGATAATTCCGTCAGCCCGTCCTTCCAATGCCAGCACATACTGCTCCTGCGGCACTTCCAGTTTCAGAGGAACCTCTGCACGATATTCAATTCCCATCCGTCCCTGGATTTTGCGGTGCATCCGGTGGCCTTCCTGCATGGCCTCCTTTTGCACCCCTTTTCCAATTCGATTGTCAATGTCTCCGGAACGAAAAATAAATTCCACCAGATTTCGCACGGAAATCCGTATTCTCGTCAGCTCCTGCTGCTCTGCTGCCTCAGTATTTCCAATTAGTTCCATAAATAACTGCTATCCGCCTTTTTTCACTCTATGCCAAACATTCAAGAATGCCCTCGGCATTCTTGCTGCGAAATGCGCGTCATGCAACGCATGACATAATTCTTCTGCGCATCTCTGCAATCCTGCCGGAGGCTATATCAGATAGGAGATTGAATTCCAGCACTGATATAATCTTGTTGCTCACCACCTGTAGCGGTGGAAGTCATCTCTCATCTGATACAATCTATCCATTTGGCAAACTGCTATCAGTGTAACACATATTCCACTTTTTTTCATTGCAAATAGGAAAAAGCCAGCGACGAAGAATAAATGCATGATTACTTTTCTCAGATGCTGCAACATTTTTTTATCTTT
>CAVEOS010000136.1:0-3275 GCA_963617435.1 Lachnospiraceae bacterium | reverse complement strand
GAGCATCAAAGTAGACTGATGAGAGGATACGAGGTAGAAACATGGAGTACATACATCATTATAAATCGCCGTTGGGAGGCATCACCATGGCAAGTGACGGCGAAGTATTGACAGCTTTGTGGTTTGACGGACAGAAATATTTTGCCGTGACATTATCAAAAGTGCATGAAGAAAAACTGTTGCCGGTATTTGAAGTTGCAGACCGTTGGTTAGATATTTATTTTCAGGGAAAGGAGCCAGATTTTCTGCCACCGGTTTCATTTGCATGTGGATCAGAATTTCGGCAGGAAGTGTGGAAAATTTTATTGTCTATTCCGTATGGAAAAACCATGACTTATGGAGAAATCGCGGCATGTATTGCAAAACAGCGTGGACTTACCCGGATGTCGGCGCAGGCTGTTGGCAGCGCGGTTGGCCATAATCCGATTTCTATTATCGTGCCATGTCACAGAGTGGTTGGAACGGATGGGAGCCTGACCGGGTATGCGGGTGGTATTGACAAAAAAGTCGGGTTGCTAAAACTGGAACATGCGGATATGGAGCAGTTTTATGTGCCGAAAAAAGGAACAGCGTTATAAAAATGAGAAATATACTTTATGAGAAGTTATATAAGTTCACATATCTAAATATACGATATTTACAAATGCGAATATCTGGATTACAATATACATATCCAATTCGGAAAGGTGGTATTTTTATGATTTCCTATAAGAAGCTGTTCTTAATGATGGAAGAACAGGAGATTACAAAAGAAAAATTAAAAAATGCGACTGGCTTATCTCCGGCAACGATGGCAAAGCTTTCAAAAAACGAAGAAGTCTCAATGGGAACGATTCAAACATTGTGTGATTATTTTGATTGCCAGCCCGGAGCAATTTTATGTTATGAAAAAGAAATTGATGAGAATTCTATACTTTTCAGACTCAGAGAAGAGATGGAGATAAATTTAAAAGGTGGTCTCTACCATCAGACGCAGGTCAGACTGGCCTATAATTCAAACCATATGTAAGGCAGCAGGCTGACAGAAGATCAGACGCGAAGTATTTATGAGACGCATACCATTGGAGTTACGGATGGACCGGAAAATGTGGATGATATTATAGAAGCGGTCAATCATTTCAGATGTTTTCAATATATTCTTGAAGTAGCAGATAAAGAGTTATCAGAGGATATGATAAAACATATTCATCTGTTGTTAAAGAGCGGAACGACAGACAGCCAGAAAAAATGGTTTGCAGTTGGTGATTATAAAAAAATGCCAAATGTTATTGGAGATATGATCGAGAGAACTCCACCTGTAAAGGTTGCAGCAGAAGTGAAAAAATTGTTAAAAGCTTACAGAGAAAATAGCAACATTACATTTGAAGATATTGTCGATTTCCATTATCGGTTTGAAAAAATTCATCCGTTTCAGGATGGAAATGGTCGTGTTGGAAGACTAATCATGTTTAAAGAATGCCTGAAATATAACATTCCACCGTTTATTATCGAAGATAACGTAAAGGAATATTACAAGAGAGGATTGAATGAGTATGATGAGGAAAAGGGATACCTGATTGAAACATGCAGAGCTTCGCAGGATGCATATAAGAAGTTGCTGAAATATTTTGAATATATTTAAAGATTGGAAAATAGGAATATATAAACGTAAAACCACCGGCTGGTGAGGAACGGTGGTTTTAATGTTCATTGCTTAAAAAAACGTTGATGAAACGTGGACGATTTTTCTCTGTTGGTTCCCCGATGTTTATAAAGTGTTTTTACGGTGAAATGGGAGAATCAGAAGAAATCCAACCCACACAAGTAAAATGGTCACAATCCATGAAATCGGGAACACGACAAATAAACGTTCCAATGTATGAATCTTGGTAAATATGGTAAAAATCCATACAATACGCAAAACGCATGTTCCAAGTACCGTCAATACAGCAGGAAGCGTAGAATGACCACATCCTCGCATTGAACCGGCTGGTGTTTCATAAAAACTGCAGATTGGCTCAAAAAGAAGAATGAGCATGATACGCAGAGCAGCGGCTTCAATTACGGACTGATCCGAAGAAAACAGGGCGGAAAATTCAAATCGCCAGATAGTCAGAGGAACAGTGATCAGTGCACTGAAAAGGACGGAGAGCATCAGACAGCGAGTCAGAATCTGACGGCAGCGTTTTTTACTGCCTGCGGCAAAGTTCTGACTGGTAAAGGTAGTGGCAGCCTGTCCGAAAGCTGTGATCATGTAATAGCTGAAGTATTCAAAGTTCATGGCGATAGTGCTTCCGGCGGTAGCAATGGTTCCGAAACTGTTGACGGAAGCCTGAACGAAAATATTTGCAAAACAAAATACTGCGCCCTGAATTGCGGCTGGAATACCTGTTGCCAGAATTGGCAACAGGTATTTTTGTTGCGTCTGGTGAGATGCAAGAAAAATACGCGGGGATAGATGAAATTCATCCGTTTCTTTATATAACCAAAACAATACAAGTCCGGCGGACAATGCGGTTGCAATATCAGTAGCGATGGCAACTCCGTTGACACCGAGATGACATACAATGACGAAAAAGAGATTTAGACCTACATTTACGATACCGGATAAAGTTAATGCAAAAAATGGTCTACGACTGTCGCCTTTGGCGCGCAGAATAGCCGAACCAAAGTCGTAAAGCATCAGAAACGGATAACCAATAAAATAAATACGCAGATATAAAATGGCAGAATCCAATAGATCTGTTGGAGTCTGGATGGCAGTCAGCAATGGGTATGAAATAAATTGTCCAAGCAAAGCACCACAAATGCCGGAAATCAAGGCAAAGCGCAGAGCAGTGTGCAATGCACCTGAGATGTGTTCGGTATGATTCTCACCAATATATTTGGCAATCAGTACGTTAGCACCGGTTGCAAGACCGACGGAGAGGGTAACCAGCAAAGCTACAATTTCTCCGTTTGTGCCAACGGCAGCGAGCGCATCTGCATTTGCAAAATGTCCGACAACCGAGGTATCTGCGGCGTTAAAAAGCTGCTGGAGCATACTGCTCAGAGCAATTGGGATTGCAAAAAAGATCAGGTTTGAGGTGAAAGGTCCGTGGAGCATGTCGATGGATTTCTTTTTCAATGATGATTTCATGGTATGGTTCCGTCCTTACTACATAAATTTGTGATATTTTTCAAAACAAAGAGATCAGACCAAGTAAAAAATAGTTGTTCTGAAATTTGTTTACTAAAACTATATCTCATGTGATAAAATAAGAAAAACGAATATATTTCATAGATTACATCGAAAA
>CAVEOS010000135.1:121-3285 GCA_963617435.1 Lachnospiraceae bacterium | reverse complement strand
CATTTTTGTATAATGAACGAGGTTTGAAAAAGTGCTTGTAACAATTTACAAGGGCAAAGGGTTTTAAGTATTTATATTGGGAGGACAAGGAAAATGAACAAAAAATCCAACAAGGATTCAGTAGTCGCTTTCGGTGGCGCAGGCTGGTTCCACATCATCTACATGTTATTGATGTTCTGGTTCTATGTAGGAATGATCAATGATGGTAGTAACAACATCGCTGGAAACATTGCTGAGGCAATGGGAACAACAGCAGGTAACATTTCTAACTGTAACGCAATTGCTGGTGTACTTGGCGTCATCATCTTTTTGATCGTTGGCGTTGTTAATCGTAAGATTGGTGCACGTATGATGTCAGGTATCAACTGTATCATTGCAGGTATCACTTACATTGGAGTTTTAAATGCTCCGAATACAGCTGTTTACACAATCATGATGGCTCTTACCTGTGGTACTATCATGTCTGCTGGTTACCTTTGCGGTGGTGTACTGGTTGCTAACTGGTTTCCGAAGAAAAAAGGTATCGTTATGGGATACACAACAATGGGACACAACCTTGCTACAGCAGCATATGTACCATTGATCGTATTTCTGGTAGGTAAATTAGGCGTACATAAAGCAGGTCTCCCGATTTCGGCAGCAGTTATCGTTCTTGGTATCGTTGGACTTATCTTCGTACGTAACACTCCGTTTGAAAGAAATATGTACCCAGATAACGTTTCCAAAGAAGTATATGAAGCAGAGTATGATACAGACGATACAGATGATGGCGGCTGGACAGTAGGTAAACTGTTAAAATGTGACCAGATCTGGCTCGTAGCTATCGCAACAGGTGTATTCCAGATCTGTTCTGTAGGTACTATGTCACAGATGGTGAGCCGTTCTTCTTCTTTACTTGTATCTTTTGGAGCAAGTGAAAGCACTGCAACAGTGACAGCTGTATCTATTATGTCTGCTTGTGCGGTGATTGGTGTACTGGGTTCTTTCCTTATTGGTGTACTTGATCAGAAAATCGGTACAAAGAAGGCTATGGTCGCTTTCGGTATTTGGTATGCAGCTGCATTATTATGTAACTTCACGAACACAAAGGCTGGTTTCTGGATTTCCATCATCATGATCGGTATCGGTATCGGTGGTTCCGCAAACTTTACAACATCTCTTCCGGCATCTGTATTCGGACGTCAGGGATATGATAAAGTAAACTCCGTGCTGTTCCCAATCCAGGGTATCATCACTGCAATGACATTCGCTATCAATGGTGCTGTTATGAATATGACAGGCGGTAACGTACGTTATGCTTACGTCATTGATGCATGCCTTGCAATCATCAACGTATTACTGATCGTATTCTTTGTAAAAGATCATAAATACAATAGAGACTGGCAGGCAGAGCAGACTGCAAAAGCAAAATAATTTAATATAGGGTATTATATTGAAATGTTCAATCTGTGAAGAGGAAGTTTCGATAAAAAGTTAAGCAGAGGAGAAAACGTCGTGTGGATTTGGTTCCATCGGCGTTTTTTCTTTTTTGTGTATCGATGTTTTTTACACTTGCGTGAAACAGTTGCCTGTGGCATTATGAAGATAGCATTGTTCCGTTATGATTGAGACTTGCGTTATTTTAGCTTTTCTTGCTAGTACAGTGAGTAGCATTTTTAAGGAAAGACGGAACATCGATGGAAAAAGAGAGAAAGGTTATCGGAAGAAAGCTGAGGAGAGAATGAGAAAATACAGTCGGAGGATAAAATGCGTGATTTTGGCAGCTGTGTTGTGCATCTGTCTGATCTTTTGCGGATGTCAGGGCAGTTTACTGTCGTCATGGAACAATAAAACAGAAGTAGAGAATACGGATACGGATGAAAAAATCAAACTGTCAGTATGGGCATTTTTTGATGAAAATACGCCAGGTACTTATTATGTGGATCTGTGGCAGGAACTGGAAGATGATTTTGGTTATGACATTGAACTGAAGACCTATTCCACAGAGCAGATCAAGGATAAGTTAAAAGTTGCGTTAGTGTGTGATGAACTGCCGGATGTCTTTGTAGTCTGGGGGGGGAATTATCCGAATTTTCTGTTTGATGCCAATGCCTGTGTTCCGGTAGAACAGTATCTGGAAAAAGCAGATTATCAGTTTAAAGATTCTTATGTGCAACCGTATAAAGATGGGCATAATTATATTATTCCCTGCCTGGTAGAGGCATATGCGGTTACATATTGTAATCAGAATCTGATGAAAGAAATTGGTCTGACAATGCCGCAGACCTGGGATGAACTGCTGGCAATGGTAGAGCAGGTCAATGTTTATAATGAGGAACACGGAACTTCTTATGCTGCGCTGGAGCTTGGGGACAAAGACCTGTGGCTGGCAGAGCTTTTGTATACGGTGATGGTCAACTGTGAGAATCCATATGCACAGACGCAGCTTGCCAGGGGAACGATCGACTTTTCAGATCCTGTGTTTGAAGAAGCAGCGCAGAAGCTGATACAGCTTGTGGATATGGGGGCTTTCCCGGAGAAGTTTCTGGAGACCGGAGAGGTGGAAGCGGTTCAGAATTTTACCGAAGGACAGGCTGTGCTTTTTCCGCATCAGTCTACCATTGTGTTCCATTTGCTGGATGAGATGGGCAGCGATGCGATTTCTGTGGAACAGTTTCCAGGATATACACAGCGAAGTGATGATGATAGAGAATATATGGTCGATATTAATCATACGCTGACACCGGGACTTTGTATCAGTTCGGACTCTGAATATCAGGATCAGATGGCAGAACTTTGTCTGGAATTTGCAAAACGAGTGAATCAGCGAAATGTGGAGCAGTATGATTATCTGGATATGATCCGGCAGAGTGGTCTGACAGTACCGGAGGAGAGTCCGCTGGCAGTCAGACAGTTTCACCGGATGATAGACGAATCCAGTGTGTATACACCACTCTGGTATGCAGTTATGGAGAAAGAAGATGGTGATAACTGGCGAAATCTGATCAAGAAACTGCTTGGAAAAGCGATTACGGTAGATGAGTTTGTTCAAAGTGGACAGCAGTATTTGAATTTTACAGATTAAAAGTATGTACAGAATGGATGCAAATGGCGCGTGTGAACTGTAATCAGAATGTCCTCGGAAGTCATTCCTTCAGGTGGGTTATTCATATATTTTTTGCGTA
>CAVEOS010000135.1:0-111 GCA_963617435.1 Lachnospiraceae bacterium | reverse complement strand
TTGCTTTATAGGAAAGACCGCCTGCGGCGCTCTCTTGAATAAAAATGGCCCGCGCAGAGGCGGGCACAACGAATAGACGATTCTTGGATTAGAAAATATAAAAACCTTCTT
>CAVEOS010000134.1:0-3305 GCA_963617435.1 Lachnospiraceae bacterium | reverse complement strand
GGATTATTTGATCCAGTCGGCACATTCCACACAACTGCTGTCCAGCAGTAAAATGAGCGATTATTATATCAAGGAAGCGATCAATTACATTGAACAGAATTTTCAGAATAATATTTCCATTGAAAATATGGCAGCGGTCTGTGGAATCAACCGCAGCTATCTCGGAAAAATTTTTAAGAAAAGTACCGGGCAGTCTCCGCAGGAATTTCTCATGAATTACCGCATGGTGAAGGCAGCAGAACTTCTGAAACTGACTTCTCTGTCGATTGCAGATATCGGTTCTGCCGTCGGATATGAAAATCAGCTGCATTTTTCCCGGGCATTTAAGAATATTTACGGTGTTTCTCCCAGAGAATGGAGAAATCAGCACAAATAAATGTAAGATAACTCATAAAAAAATAACTTCCGTCTCCACAGGCAGCGGATAACAGCGCTATCAAATAAAAAGTGCTTTCGGATCACATCCCTTTACGGATTACCTGAAAGCACTTTATGTTTCATTTTAAAATACGTTTCTGTCACACGCAACATATTCTAAACAGTTTCATATTTTATTTGATATTTTCATCCGGGTAACGGATCTGAAGATAGCTAATGATCGCATCTACGGTTTTATCAATACCAAGTACGGAACTGTCAATGCAGAAATCATAACTGCGTGAATCTCCCCATTTCTTGCTGGAGTAGTAATTGTAATAATTTGCACGTTTCTTATCTGTCTTGTTGATAAAATCAATGACCTTATTGTCATCTTTGAACTCTTTATCCGTATCTGCTTTGATTCTCTTTAAACGGAAATCCATGTCTGCGTGAATAAATACGCTGACGCAATCCGGATCTCCGGCCAATGCGTAATCTGCACATCTTCCTACGATAACACAGGATTCCTCAGAAGCCAGTTTTTTTATTGCTTCAAACTGGGCCAGGAATACTTTGTGGTTCAACGGCATATCTACAAACGGAGCTGATGTATAACCGCTCATGGAATATGTATCCATTACCAGAGAATATAAAAAGCTGTTTGTCGGCTTCTCATCATTTTTCTGTAAAATTTCTTCGCAGAACCCACTGTTTTTTGCTGCGATTGAAAGTAATTCACTGTCGTAACATTTTATATTTAACCGAGCGGCCAGTTTCTGTCCGATTTCTTTTCCCCCGCTTCCAAATTCACGTCCAATTGCAATTACAAGATTTCTCATAGGAAATCCCCCTTTCCTTACTTACTATCTATAGTATACTACATTTGAGTAAAAAACTCAACGGTAAACCACTTTTTGTCTGAAAACTATCGACAATCAGCACAAATTTGCACGCACAATAGGCTTTATACTGTAATCATGCATAATTCATAAAATCTCCAATCGAAAGGTACATCCTTATGTTACCTGGAAAGCTTATTTAACAAATTCTGGAAATATTCCGGCAGCGGAGCCTCAAATTCCATGTACTCATGGGTGGACGGATGGCCAAAACCAATAATCATGGCATGCAGTGTCTGCCCCTGTAATCCCTTCATCGCAAGATTTTTCGGGTTTCCATACAGTTCATCCCCAAGAAGCGGATGCCCGATGCTTGCCATGTGCACACGGATCTGATGAGTTCGGCCTGTTTCAAGCTGAAACTCCATATATGTATATTTTGCAAAGCGTTGCAGCACTTTATAGTGTGTAATGGCAGGTTTTCCATTTTTTTCATTAATTGCCATTTTTTTACGCTGGGTCGGATGGCGTCCAATGGAACCTTCAATGGTTCCTTCGTCCTCTTTGACGATTCCACACACAATTCCACAATAACGGCGTGTCACTGTATGTTCTTTGATCTGCTCTGCAATGTCTGTATGCGCCATATCATTTTTGCACACGATCAATGCGCCTGTGGTATCCATATCAATTCTGTGCACGATTCCCGGACGTATTTCCCCGTTGATCCCGGACAGACTATCTGCGCAGTGATACATAATGGCATTGACCAATGTACCACTGTAATGACCGGCAGAAGGATGAACGACCATTCCTTTTGGCTTATTGACGATCAGCACATCCGCATCTTCATATAAAATATCCAGTGGAATATTTTCCGCTTCTATGGCAACGGACTGTGCCTCGGGAATCGATGCAGTTACCACATCTCCCACATCAATGACATATCCGGCCTTTGTGATTTCCTTCTCATTCACCTTTACATTGCCATTCTTGATCAGCTTCTGGAAAAAACTGCGGGACTGATCTGCATAGATCAGTGTCAGATAGCGATCCAGACGTTCTCCAGCCTGTTCCGCCTCCACAACAAATTTCTGTACCTGTACTTCATGTTCCATACAACGTTATCCTTTCAAACTCTTTATCAGCTGGTTTAAATCCTCTTCTTTGTAACGAAAGATCAGCAAAATTGCCAGAAATACCGCAGAACAGGTAACATAGATATCAGCCATATTAAATACCGGGAAATTGATCAGTTTAAAGTAAAAGAAATCAACTACATACCCATTTGCCATACGATCAATAAAGTTTCCAACTGCTCCGGCCGCGATCAGCACCAGTACCACACGCAGTGAGGTAAACTTAGCAGTATATGGAATTTTCCAGAAACAATATGCCAGAAACAGCAAAATAACAACCGTGATGATCAGAAATACCACACGTTTTCCCTGAAAAATACCAAACGCCGCACCGCGGTTCTCCAGATAATAAAGTTCAAATACATTTTTGATCAATACAAACGATGGCTGGTCTTTCAGATGAAGTACTGCCAGCCACTTGGTCATCTGATCCGCAAATACTAAGATTGCAAAACAGATCACACCAAGAATTACAATTTTTCCTCTTCCCATACATGCTTTTTTGTCAGTCATAACCTTTTTCCTTCCTGTGGCAGGCACCTTTATAAGCTGTTTGAAGTGCCTTTACCTAAGAAGAACCAGTCCCTTTTCAGAAACTGGTTCCCTGATTTTAAGATTTACTCATAACCTGTGTTATGAATCAGATTTCAGCAAAGCTGATCTATTTTACGTTCCAGCTTCGCACTTTAAATATCGTTCTGTAAAGATGCTACATCAAATGCATTCATAATGCTCTGGAAATCACCGGAAATATCTACAGAAGCCGGAGTTACGATAAAGATGTAATTGGAAATCTTCTGTAAGTTACCATCAATAGCAAAACAGGAGCCGGATGTAAAGTCAATGATTCTCTGACCAATCTCAAGATCCAGTCCTTCCAGATTTAATACAACGGTTCGATTGTTCAATAATGTCTCTGTAATTTCACGGGCATCTTCTACGGATGTAGGTTTGATCACACATACTT
>CAVEOS010000133.1:0-3354 GCA_963617435.1 Lachnospiraceae bacterium | reverse complement strand
CATACATTCCTTGGTAATGGATACCGGATATTTTTTCAGATCCTCATATCGGTCACACATTGTCACTTTTCCAAGAACCATATTTATATACCTGCGAGCATATTTATTCTTTGATGTAACAACAGATGCCAGTGTACCTTCAGGCGCGTCTTCATACTGATCCATATTCTGGGTGTTGATCAAACCTACACCAAATGCCTTTTTCTCTCTGCGCAGTCTGTCATAGGTCCCCAATGCAATATCAAAATTTTCCGGCTCTACCAAAACATAAAATCTTTGGGTATTCAGATACCCTTCTACAGCATTTCTCCATGCTTCATCTTTTATTTCTAAAAGTTCACACAATACATGTGGCTCTGATTTTCGGCCGATCTGTATAAAATCCTCTTTTACAGCAGAGACCAGACGTTCCACATTGCCTGGATACGTCAGCTTTTTCTTTTCCAGCTTTTCAATCTTCTTTGTTATCTCTTCACGCTCCAGCTGATATCCATTGATTTCTACCTGGAGTTCTGCCATTTTGCGGTGGTTCTTCTCATACATGGATTTTTTATATTCAATCACTTTTGATGTCAGTTCTTTTATTTCTACAATATCAGAACAATGATCCACCGTCTTCAAAGCTTCGCTGTATTCCCGGATACAGTTATCTGCCTCTTGTGCATTCAATAATTCTGCTGCATGATCCACTGCTTTTTGCACACTGCGCATCAACTCTTTTTTATCGTTCATGCAATTTTTAGCTTCTGCTTCAAGGCGGGCTTTTTCTTTTTCTTGTTCTTCCAGTGCTAAAAAGTCCTTATTTTGTTTTAATTCCACACGAAGATTTGTTTCCATCTCCTGTTTGTTTTTCCATTCTTCTTTTAACTGATCCAGTTGATCTTGAATCTGCTGCAGGCGATATTCTTCTGAATGGATCTGGGATCGCAGATTTTCTATGTTTTCCTTTATGATATCTACCTGTGCCTGCTGAAGAAAGAATTCATACATCTGATCTTTCTTTTTACATTCGAGCACTTCCTCATGATGTTTCTCAATCTGTTCAAGCTTTTGCATCCGCTTCTTTACAGACTCCAGTGTACGTTCCAGATCCTGGTAAGTCCGGACATTTTCTCTTAAAACATCAATATTGACTTCCTTTTCATCTAAAACATAAGAATACACAAAGTCTTTAATATCATCAATAGGCTTAAATGCCAGTGCCTTCGGGATCAGCCTGAAAAATTTGTCTTCAATACGTCCCAGCCTTCCCTGCACCATTTTCTTTGCTTCACTCTGAGTCTTGCACCACTGCTTGATTCCTTTATTCGCCGCCCTAAATTCTGTAATAGAACGGATATGCCTATCATTAAGGAACATTTTATCAGAGAGCTGCTGATTATCCATCAGATACCGAACCGTTGTTTCCTGTCCCTCCGAGGCCGAATCTACAACCACCCCAATAATAAAATATCGCTTCTTACTTTCCTCATAAAATTCCAAAGCAATGTGAGCACTCAGCTGTCCGGTTCGTTCATATGGTTTATTTTCACGACCCGTTTTGCAGCGGATATAGCCTGTAAGTTTTCTCTTGCCATTTTCATGCGCTGCTTTATTAAAAGCATTTGCGGAACAGGTCACCACAAACTGGATCGCATCCAGAAGAGTGGATTTACCGGCACCATTTTCTCCGGAAATCAAAGTAGAATTGCCAAAATCTATGGTGCAGTTTGTAAAGCGATGCCAGTTAATCAGCTTCATCCGTGTCAGTTTCTTCATTTACGGTTTTCCCCTTCCTGTACTGTTCCAGTTTTTCATAGGCCTGTCGGATATCTTCTACACGTACTGCCAAAAGAATGGAATCATAGATCAGTATCCTTGATTCCTCATTTGTAAGATCTTTATCCAAAGTTTCAATCAATTGAAATCTTCTGAAAAGGCTTAATGCATTTCTCATAGTTGTCTTATCGATCATTTTATCCCGGATTTTCAGGCTGAGGTATTTATCTTGAATATCTCCGAGGTTGATGATCACTTCATTTGCTGCGGAAAGCTCTCTCTTTTTCTCATCATATAAGATCCTTAAGATCAACAGCATAATCGATTCATATAATTTTAAATTCAGATGATTATAATTTTGCGGATTTGTTAACTGGATCACTCCATATTCTTCATTGATCTCAAGGCGGTATCCCAGTATACCCAAAAGATCATGAAATTTTTCCCTGTATTTCAGAACAAAATAATAATCGGAACGGCTGACCTGATTCCCTTTGCAAATAAAACAACTGCTTAATAACCGGTTGCTGATCCTTTTAAATTCATCTTTGTCTTTCTGAAGCATTCCATCCAGAAATTCCATTATGATCTCCTCCGTATCACAAAATCTCTAAACCGATATCCGCCCACCTGTATTTCTTCCAGGCTTTCAATTTTATAGTTCATATTTTTTCTCTGACCATAGAGGCGGATATAAATGATCTTGATAAAGTCCTCTTCCGTATCTAGCGGGAACTGCGCTGCACGTAATTGTTTTTTCTCTCCCAACTGATGATCTACATATGTGTCAATTCTTGCAGGGCTAAAAATATTCTGCATTTTTTCTGTGATCCGACGAATCTTTTCCTGGCGTTTCAAAAGATCCGGTTCTTCCGATGCCAGTTCCTGCGGAATAAATTCCCTGCGTCCTTCAATAGGAGAATACAATGAATTACTGTCTATGACACTGCTGCTGTAGATCCGCACCAATTCATCCAGAAATTCGATTCTGTAAATTCCGCCCAGATCCATGTTCTCTTCGTTCATTTTTTCATTGATTCCCAGCAGGATCTCTTTTATTTGTCCCCGAACATCTTCATCACCGGAAAGCAGAAATCTTGCCCTGTTGATTGCGGCACGCTGATACTGCGTATTTTTCTGATCGATCTCCATCAGAATATTATCCATATTTCGGAAAGCTTCTATGATCTCATGAAAATACTTATATACCAGTTCCCTGCCGTCTTCTTCTGAAATTTCACGGATACCGGCAATTTCACCGGAAGCTTTTTCAATATAATCTTTATTATGACTTTTGCCTTCCAGACGTTCTATGATCTCCGGACGAAATTTTGATACATTATCAGAGGTACGCAGCCGATGATAGGCTTTATCCACAATATTTGTAATGTAATCGTTAAACAGCGCATTCATGATTTCTGCCACTGTTTTATGCTTCGTCAACTCATCTATGTAATGCTTGATATTGGAATTAAGATTCTTAAGTCCTGTGATCAGCATATCTGTATTTTCCAGGATCTGCAAAAGTACAATCCCGGGATGATCTGTCTTGCTTCGTACAAGGCTGTATATGGTATAAATGTAGCCCTGATACTC
>CAVEOS010000132.1:0-3365 GCA_963617435.1 Lachnospiraceae bacterium | reverse complement strand
TTTGATTCTATTCGTTCAGAAAATGCGTCAGGCGTAAAAAAGAAGGAAGTTCACAAAAAATCCATCGGTTTTTTTATGTGCAACTTGCTATTTTCCAGGTTCAATGTTAAAATCATAACTAAATTGGGATGTTATGCGTATTTGGTAAAATATGCTTTATGTAACGAGAAAAAAGTTTGGAGGAATTTTAGTGATAGATCAGAGTAAAATCAGAAATTTTTGTATTATTGCACATATTGACCATGGTAAATCTACCCTGGCAGACCGAATCATCGAGATGACAGGCTTATTGACCAGCCGTGAGATGCAGTCTCAGGTGTTGGACAATATGGATCTGGAGCGTGAGCGTGGTATTACCATCAAAGCGCAGACCGTTCGTATTATTTATAAGGCGAAAGACGGGGAGGAGTACATCTTCAACCTGATCGACACTCCGGGCCATGTGGATTTCAACTACGAGGTTTCCCGAAGCCTGGCAGCCTGTGATGGCGCAATTCTTGTCGTTGATGCTGCTCAGGGTATCGAGGCACAGACACTGGCAAACGTATACCTGGCATTAGATCATGATCTGGATGTTATGCCGGTTATTAACAAGATTGATCTGCCGAGTGCGGATCCGGAGCGTGTCATTGAGGAAATCGAGGATGTCATTGGACTGGAAGCGCATGATGCACCGCAGATTTCTGCGAAAACAGGTCTGAATGTAGATCAGGTGCTGGAGCAGATCGTAGAGAAGATTCCGGCTCCGACCGGAGATCCGAATGCACCGCTGCAGGCGCTGATTTTTGACTCTCTGTATGATGCATACAAAGGTGTTATCGTTTTCTGCCGTATCAAAGAGGGAACAGTTCGCGTCGGTACACCGATTAAAATGATGGCGACAGGAGCGACGGCAGACGTTGTGGAGGTTGGTTATTTTGGCGCCGGTCAGTTTATTCCGTGTGAGGAATTGTCTGCCGGTATGGTAGGTTATATTACAGCCAGCATCAAAAAGGTACAGGATACCCGCGTGGGTGATACGATCACAAATCGTTCCAATCCGTGTGCAGAGCCGCTTCCGGGTTACAAGAAAGTAAATCCGATGGTTTACTGTGGTCTGTATCCGTCTGATGGTGCAAAATATCCGGATCTGCGTGATGCACTGGAAAAACTGCAGTTAAATGATGCAGCCCTTCAGTTTGAACCGGAGACATCTGCCGCACTTGGATTTGGTTTCCGTTGTGGATTCTTAGGATTATTACATCTGGAAATCATTCAGGAGCGTCTGGAGCGTGAATACAATCTGGATCTGGTAACGACTGCACCGGGCGTTATTTACAAGGTACACAAGACGGATGGAACCGTGATGGATCTGACAAATCCGTCCAATATGCCGGATCCGTCTGAGATTGATTATATGGAAGAACCGATGGTAAGCGCGGAGATCATGGTAACCAGCGAGTACATTGGTGCTATCATGGATCTGTGTCAGGAGCGCCGCGGTATCTATATTAGTATGGAATATATGGAAGAGACGCGTGCGCTGATCAAATACGATTTGCCGTTGAATGAGATCATTTATGATTTCTTTGATGCGTTGAAATCCCGCTCCAGAGGCTATGCTTCTTTTGATTATGAGATGAAGGGATACACCCGTTCTGATCTGGTAAAACTGGACATCCTTATTAATAAAGAAGAAGTGGATGCACTTTCCTTTATCGTATTCTCCGGCAGTGCGTATGAGCGCGGTCGTAAGATGTGTGAGAAGTTAAAAGAGGAGATTCCGCGTCATCTGTTTGAGATTCCGATCCAGGCAGCAGTCGGTGGAAAAGTGATCGCCCGTGAGACTGTCAGAGCAATGCGCAAAGATGTACTGGCAAAATGTTACGGTGGCGATATTTCACGAAAGAGAAAACTTCTGGAGAAACAGAAGGAAGGTAAGAAACGTATGCGCCAGGTCGGAAATGTAGAGATTCCGCAGAAAGCATTTATGAGTGTTTTGAAACTGGATGATAAATAAGAAACAAGTTACGTTATTTATATGATTTAGATGTATATTCGTAAATGACTATGAGAATGATGTAAAGCAGCGTAATTATTAGAGGGAAAATATGAAAGAATTAGAATTATATCTTCATATTCCTTTTTGTGAACGAAAATGTGCATACTGTGATTTTTTATCTGCACCGGCTGATCTGCCGGTGCGGATTTCTTATATAAAGAAGTTACAGGAAGAAATCGCATATTATGGTCCACAATTTGGGGAATATCAGGTGAGCAGTATCTTTTTTGGCGGCGGTACACCGACAATCTTGGAAGGATATCAACTTGCATCTATATTGGAGACGGTAAAGAAGTATTTTCAGTTGGCAGCAGATGCAGAGATTACGGTGGAATGTAATCCGGGCACATTGACAGCAGGAAAAGCGGAAAAACTGGTGCAGGCGGGATTTAATCGGCTCAGCATGGGATTACAGTCCGCGGATGACAGAGAATTGCAGCTTCTGGGGCGAATTCACAATTTTGCGCAGTTTCTGGAAAGCTATGATCTGGCACGAAAAGCCGGATTTGAAAATATCAATGTGGATCTGATGTCGGCCTTGCCGGGACAGACATTGAAAAGCTGGCAAAGTACGTTGCAAAAGGTAACGGCATTGCGCCCGGAGCATATTTCCGCATACAGCCTGATTATCGAAGAAGGAACGCCGTTTTACGAGCGTTTTGCGGAAGATGAGCGGGTTCGGGAGAAAGGCGGGCATCCGAGACTGCTTCCGGAGGAAGATGTGGAACGTCAGATGTATGAACTGACGGAGGCTTTTTTACATACGAAGGGGTATGAGCGGTATGAAATATCCAATTATGCGAAGCCGGGATATGAATGCCGGCATAACTGCGGCTATTGGACCAGAAAAGATTATCTGGGACTGGGACTGGGAGCGTCTTCCTTAGTGGAGCATCAAAGGTTTCAAAACACATCGGATCTGAAAGATTATTTGGAACAGGAGTATCATCATATCCATATAGAAACATTGGACAAAAAATCCGAGATGGAAGAATTTATGTTTCTCGGACTGCGCCTGATGGCAGGAATCTCCCGGCAGCAGTTTGAAAAAACGTTTCAGGTAACGCTGGACAGTGTGTATGGAGAAGTTCTTCGTAAATTAAAGGGGGAGCAGTTGATGGAAGAAGTAGCAGGCTATGTGCGTCTGACGGAGCGTGGCATTGATGTCAGCAATTATGTGTTGGCAGAATTTTTGTTATAATGCTTAATGTAAGGTGTAAAGAAAAAGGGTTGATTTGCTATAAGAAATTGTGGCAGAGCAATCCTTTTTGTGAACTTCCTTCTTTTTTACGCCTGACGCATTTTCTGAACGAATAGAATCAAA
>CAVEOS010000131.1:0-3381 GCA_963617435.1 Lachnospiraceae bacterium | reverse complement strand
TTTTTTATTGTAAGCACCACAGGATTTGCATACTCTGTGTGGAACCATAAGTTCGCCACATTTGCTACATTTTACTAAAGTCGGAGCAGACATTTTCCAGTTTGCTCTTCTTCTATCTCTTCTACCTTTGGAAGATTTATTTTTTGGACAAATAGACATTTCATTACACCTCCAATTTATCTGAATCTAAGTGAATTGTTCTGAATCACACTCAGTTGATTATACACAGAACTATAACTCTTGTCAACAGATTTTTTTCATTTTGTGTAATAAATCTTGCTATACTATGAATCCAGATAACTTTTCACACAAGTATAATCATTATCTAAATTCATGTAATGAGTGTACCGCAATAATTATTTTACTAATGCTACTGTCTCTCTTGCGATTGCAAGCTCTTCGTTTGTCGGGATGACGCAAACTGTTACTTTGGAATCCGGAGTAGAGATTACGATGTCATCGCCTCTCTTGCCGTTTGCTTCCTCGTCTACAGTAATTCCGAGGTATCCAAGGTATGCTAATACTTTAGAACGAACCAGCGGAGCATTCTCGCCGATACCTGCTGTAAATGCGATCACATCTACACCGTTCATTGCTGCTACGTAAGAACCGATGTATTTTGCTACACGGTAGCTGAATACTTCGATAGCTGCTGCTGCACGCTCATTGCCAGCTTCCATACCTTCCTCAAGGTCACGGAAATCGCTGGAAAGTCCGGAAATACCCTGTACACCGGATTTTTTATTTAATACGTTCATAACACCTGCGATATCAAGGTTCTCTTTTTTAGCGATGAACTCCATGATAGCCGGATCGATATCACCGGAACGTGTTCCCATTACAAGACCTTCCAATGGTGTAAGACCCATGGATGTATCTACGCATTTGCCGTTTAATACAGCACTTATGGAAGCGCCGTTTCCAAGGTGAGCAACGATGATCTTGGAATCGTTGATGTCTTTGCCAAGGAACTCAGCAACGTGTTTGGATACGAAGCTGTGGCTTGTTCCGTGGAAGCCGTATCTTCTTACTTTATATTTCTCATAGTACTCATATGGAAGTCCGTAGAGATATGCTTTCTCTGGCATTGTCTGATGGAAAGCTGTATCAAATACACCTACCATCGGTACGCCTGGCATCAGATCCTGGCAAGCACGGATACCGATTAAGTTTGCCGGGTTATGAAGCGGTGCAAGGTCGTTGCACTCTTCTACTGCTGCAAGCATCTCCGGTGTGATAACTGCTGAAGAAGCGAATTTCTCACCACCGTGTACGATACGATGTCCAACTGCATTTACCTCTGCAAGGCTTGCGATCGCACCTGTTTTCTCATTTACAAGAGCGTCAAGTACAAGCTGGATAGCTTCTTTATGTGTAGGCATTGGAGCCTCTGTAATTTCTTTGTCAAGACCTGCTTTCTGATATGTAAGTCTTCCGTCAATGCCGATTCTCTCGCAAAGTCCTTTTGCAAGTACAGCCTCTGTATCAGAGTTGATCAGCTGATATTTCAGTGATGAACTACCACAGTTGATTACTAATACGTTCATTATTTATGTTCTCCCTTCATTTTTCCTTTGACTTTCCGTCAAAATACCTGTCTTTTCTATTATATCTCAAATTTTCTGTTTCGCAAGAGGTTACCAACTGGTTTTTAGGAAGATTTTCCCGTTGCATCCGTTTTCATACATCATATTTTATCCAAAAAGTAAAATCCATCCTGTTTTCTACACGAATTTATTTGTTTTTCTACATCATTCATGCTATGCTTTTTTCTGAAAAAACATGCAAAATGTATTTTCACATCATCACGATTGTGGCATTATCCACATAGCTAATTTTAATGTTCAGATAATGTTGAAAAACCAAAAACAAAAACGTTCAGGAGTATCAGACACTATGAAAGTCACAGGCATCATCGCAGAGTACAATCCGTTCCACAACGGACACGCATTTCATATAGAAGAAACACGAAAAAATACGCAGGCAGACTACTGCATCGCCGTCATAAGTGGAGACTTTGTGCAGCGCGGTGCCCCTGCCCTGTTAAATAAATACGACCGTGCAAAAATGGCTCTGGAAAACGGCATCGATCTGGTCATTGAATTGCCGGTAATCGCTGCCACTTCCAGTGCGGAAAATTTTGCACAGGGTGGTGTCTGCCTGCTGGATGCCCTCGGTGTCGTGTCTCACATCAGCTTCGGCGCGGAAGCTGACACCGCTTCTGATATCGATCTGCTTGGCAGATTAGCTGACTTTTTTGCATTTGAGCCACCTGCGTTTCGGGAATATCTGAATCAGGCCTTAAAATCCGGCTGCAGTTTTCCGGCTGCTCGGGCAAAAGCTGCACTCACTTGTCTGCACCAGACGAATTCGACTTCCATGGATGCAAATACACTTGCTCAGTTTGAACAGCTGCTTGCCTCACCAAATAATATCCTTGCCATTGAATATATGAAGGCCATCCACCGACATAATTGTAAACTGACACCTTCAGTCGTTACCCGAACCGGTGCTGGCTACCATGACGCCGATACGGATACGGAACTTGCCAGTGCTTCTGCCCTGCGTAAATTTATTTTTCAGGATAATTCTGATCAGAAAAACAATTCCGATACGCTGAATCAAATGCTGACACGCACGGTTCCGGACTCTGTTCGTGAACTGTTGCTGACTTCTTATGATAATCATGCATTTTTACAGGAAGATGATTTTTCTGACTTATTATATTATGAACTTCAGCGTCAGTTCCTGCATCCGACTGCATCTGACGCCGATGCCACACGTTCTGATCTGGCACAGCGCATTGCAAATAAACTGGAAACATTTACCTGCTGGACTGCATTTGCGTCAGATTTAAAGACAAAAAACCAGACTTACACAGCCATCAGCCGCTATCTTCTGCACGCCTTACTTGGCATTGATGGAGAACTTCTGACTGCTGCCAAAAACTGCCATTACGCGCCATACGCCCGCATTCTTGGTTTCCGAAAAGATGCTTCGCCTTTACTGAAGGAATTACAGGAGCACAGTCAGATTCCACTTCTGCGCAAAATTGCAAAAGAACGCCAGGAACTGATGCCGGAACAGCAGAAACTTCTGGATCTCGATATTTATGCAGCTGATCTGTACAACCGGATTCTTTTTACAAAATCCGGCATTCAACGAAAAAACGAATATCGTGAACCATTGATCATTTTATAATATCTATATAAATGCGCTGTGATTCTGAAAAATTTGCTCTAACTTACTTTTATCAGAGTCACGTGCATATTTTCATTCCAATGTCATTTAGTTAACTGATTTTGACCGAAATGGTTGAACTGTAACTTGTTATATATCGAAAATACCGTTTAGTTAAGAAGTTCAGAAGCCAATGTACGG
>CAVEOS010000130.1:0-3523 GCA_963617435.1 Lachnospiraceae bacterium | reverse complement strand
AATGTCAGAACTGCCACAAAATTAGTTGAAACAAGCTTAACTAAATGACATTGAAAAATTAAGTAGTTACAAAAATATGAAAGGACTTGTTGACATGTTAACAATGATCGAAGTATTAAAAGCGATTTTATTTGGCGTTGTGGAAGGTATCACAGAATGGCTTCCAATCAGTAGTACCGGCCATATGATCTTGCTTGATGAATTTGTAAAATTAAATGTAAGTGCAGAATTTCTGGATATGTTTCTGGTAGTTATCCAGCTGGGCGCAATCCTTGCGGTAGTAGTTATTTACTGGAACAAACTGATTCCTTTGTCAACCAAGCATGGTTTACATATCAGCCGTAGAAAATGTAAGATGTGGGTAAAAATCATTGTTGCCTCCATTCCGGCAGGTGTGGTTGGTATCCTCTGGGATGACGTATTTACCAAATATTTTTACAATTACCAGACAGTAGCAATCATGCTGATCTTAGTTGGTATTATATTTATCCTGGTAGAGCGTGCGAATAAAAACAGAGTCGCAAGAGTAGATTCTATCGATGATATTTCCTATGGTCAGGCTTTTATGATCGGTGTGTTCCAGATGATCGCAGCAATCTTCCCGGGAACATCCCGTTCCGGTTCTACCATTGTTGGTTCCCTGATGCTTGGTATTTCCAGAACAGCGGCAGCAGAATTTACCTTCTTCCTTGCAGTACCAGCAATGTTTGGCGGAAGCGCGATCAAGATTTTAAAATACGATGGCGGATTTAACTCCTCAGAAGTTGCATTACTTGCAATCGGTATGATCGTAGCATTTGTACTTTCCATTATCGCAATCAAGTTCCTGATGTCCTATATCAAGAAACACGACTTCAAAGCATTTGGATGGTACCGAATCGTACTTGGTATTGCGGTTATCGGATATTTCCTTGCAACCAGATAAGTAACGTACAAAAAGGCAGAGTCAAATTTCTCTCAGGGAGCGATTGTTAGCGACCGAGATAAATCCGACTCTGCCTTTTCACAACCTATAAAACTAGCCACAAAACAAACTAAATAATGTTCCACTTTTCACAGCAAACCGTATCATCCACAATTCACTTCCTTTTTTTACAAGTTTCAAATTCATTTTTGTACAAATACCAGATGAAATCCCTCAGGTTTAATGATACAATAAGTACAGTTAGTCAGTCTGAAAAAAATCAACTGACCAAATTCATGAGGAGGAAAAAATAAGATGGGAGATCAGAAACTGACAGGTCGTGTAACGATCCCGACAGATGTCGATGTCGTTCCGGAGACACTGGAACTGATGAAACGCTGGGGCGCAGATGCCATTCGTGACTGCGATGGAACCGATTACCCGGAAGGATTAAAAGATGTAGACGCAAAAGTATATTCTACTTATTATACAACAAGAAAGGATAACGAGTGGGCCAAAGCCAACCCGGATGAGATTCAGCAGTGTTATATCATGACAAAATTTTATACTGCCGAATCTGACAAATTATCCATTCATCTGATGACCGGTATTTATCCGGAAATGTTGAAAGTAAACAGCCATGATGACATTCGCCGCTGGTGGGAAGTCATCGACCGTACCACAGGGGAAGTAGTAAGTTGTGACAACTGGTCTTATTCCGAAGAAACCGGAGACGTGACCATTGATCCGGCCACACCATTCCATGATTACACCGTAAGTTTTCTGGCTTATATCATGTGGGATCCGGTGCACATGTACAATGCCGTTGTCAACGACTGGAAAGACGTAGAGCATCAGATCACATTTGATGTGCGTCAGCCAAAGACACATAAATTCAGTATGGAGCGTCTGCGGAAATTCTGTAAGGCGAATCCGCATGTCAATGTCATCCGCTATACCACATTTTTCCATCAGTTCACCCTTGTATTTGACGAGCTGGCAAGGGAAAAATATGTTGACTGGTACGGATATTCTGCAAGTGTAAGTCCATACATTTTGGATCAGTTTGAAAAAGAAGTTGGTTACAAATTCCGCCCGGAATACATTATTGATCAGGGATATTTCAACAATCAGTACCGTATCCCGTCCAAAGAATTCAAGGATTTTCAGGCATTCCAGCGCAGAGAAGTTGCAAAACTTGCCAAAGAAATGGTAGATATTACCCATGAGGAAGGCAAAGAAGCAATGATGTTCCTTGGCGATCACTGGATCGGAACTGAGCCGTTTATGGATGAGTTCAAGACCATCGGTCTGGATGCACTGGTAGGAAGTGTCGGAAACGGTTCTACCCTGCGTCTGATCAGTGATGTGGAAGGCGTAAAATACAGAGAAGGCAGATTTTTACCATATTTCTTCCCGGATACGTTCCATGAAGGCGGTGATCCGGTAAAAGAAGCAAAAGAAAACTGGGTAACAGCCAGAAGAGCAATCCTGCGCAAACCGATCGACCGTATCGGATACGGCGGATATCTGAAGCTTGCCTGCGAGTTCCCGGATTTTATTGATTATATTGAGAGCGTTTGTGACGAGTTTCGTCTGCTGTATGAAAATGCAAAAGGAACCACACCGTATTGTGTAAAAACTGTTGCAGTATTAAACAGCTGGGGCAAGATGCGTTCCTGGGGCTGCCATATGGTTCATCATGCACTGTATCAAAAACAGAATTACAGTTATGCAGGTGTCATCGAGGCATTGAGCGGCGCGCCGTATGATGTAAAATTCATTAGTTTTGATGATATTCGTGCAAATGCAGATCTGCTGAATGACATTGATGTTATCATCAACGTAGGCGATGGTGATACTGCACATACTGGTGGTTACGAATGGGAAGATCCGCAGATCGTAGAGGCCATTCAGAAGTTTGTATACAACGGTGGTGGATTTATCGGCGTCGGAGAGCCGACCGGACATCAGCATCAGGGCAGATACATTCAGCTTGGCAATATGATCGGTGTGGAAAAAGAGACCGGATTTACCTTAAACTATGACAAATATAACTGGGAAAATCACCCGGACCACTTCATTTTAGAGGACTGCACAAAAGATGTGGACTTCGGAGAAGGCAAGAAGAGCATGTTTGCTCGGGAGGATACCGAGATTCTGGTTCAGCGTGACAAAGAGGTTCAGATGGCAGTGCATGAGTTCGGAAAAGGACGTTCTGTATATATCAGCGGTTTGCCATATTCTTTCGAGAATGCACGAATCCTGCACCGCAGCATTATGTACAGCTGCCACGATGAGGCTAATTTAAGAAAATGGTATTCCGAGAACTTCAATGTGGATGTACATGCGTATGTGGCAAATGGTAAATATTGTGTCGTTAATAATACTTACGAGCCGCAGGACACTG
Source organism: Lachnospiraceae bacterium (assembly GCA_963617435.1). Taxonomy (GTDB): domain Bacteria; phylum Bacillota; class Clostridia; order Lachnospirales; family Lachnospiraceae; genus Eubacterium_I. The sequence goes on along the minus strand of CAVEOS010000130.1, from coordinate 209 downwards.
TCGTTTACCGTGGAGACGGAAGCAGTTTCGAATTACACCTTGATGCAAATGAGATTAAGTGGTACGAAATTTAAATATTGCTGAAAAATTACAAATTAGTTTGGAATATATGAAAAACAGGGTTTCAGAAATTTGCAATTTAGTTTGGGATGTTCAAAATTGCTCCAAAAGTGTAATTACAATTTAATTTGGAATAGGAAATGTAGCGT
>CAVEOS010000129.1:0-3553 GCA_963617435.1 Lachnospiraceae bacterium | reverse complement strand
GCTTTGGAATCAGGGAACAGATGGCATCTGGTACTGTACACGGGAGTATTACTATTCCGGACGTGAAGAAGGTCAGCAGAAGACCGATGCAGAATACGCAGATGATCTGGAAAGCTGGCTGTCTGGGATAGATATCAATGCTGTGATCGTAGATCCGGCAGCAGCATCATTTATTGCTGAATTAAAGAAGCGTGGCTACAGGGTAATAAAAGCTAAGAATGATGTGGCAGATGGTATCCGTCTGGTGGCAACAAAGCTGAACCTACTGAAAATAATATTCTCAAACGTTTGCCAAAACACGATCAAAGAATTTGCTTCGTATATTTGGGATGCAAAGGCAGCAGAAAACGGTGAGGACAAGCCTGTGAAGCAGTATGATCATGCCATGGATGCAGTGAGATATTTTGTATATACAATCCTGGGCGAACGTCCGCGGTTAAATCGAAAGGTAAAAGGAGGCATATAGCGTGATATATAGATTGGCAGCAGAAAAAACGCTGACAGATGATAAATTGATGGAATTTATCCGAAAACACGATGCAGAATGCGCATTCCGGTTGCAGAATCTTTGGGATGCATATATGACAGATTATCCTATTTTTCACGAAAAGAAAAAACCTGCGTGGAAGCCAGATAACCGAATTGCTGTCAATTTTGCAAAATACATTGTCGATACGATGAACGGATTTTTCCTTGGAAATCCTATCAAAATCTCAGTGGATGGAGAAGCTGAGGATATAAAAAAATATGTGGAATTTCTTGACCAGTACAATGATCAGGACGATAATAATGCGGAATTATCAAAATTGTGCAGCATATTCGGAAATGGATATGAGATGTATTATGTGGATCCGATTGGAAACGTTGGAATTACATATCTCTCACCCATGGATGGATTTATGATCTATGATGACTCGGTATTGCAGCGTGAACGGTATTTTGTGCGATTATATATTGACGATGATCAGGTATTACATGGAAGTTTATCAGATGATAAAAATGTACGATGGTTTACCATAAAAGGAAAACTTGTGTGGGATGAGGATGAAAAGAAGCATGGGTTTGACGGAGTGCCGGCGACAGAGTATGTGGAGAACCGGGAACGGATAGGAATCTTCGAACCGGTTCTGACCATGATCAATGCATACAACAAAGCAATCAGCGAGAAAGCCAATGATGTGGATTATTTTGCGGATGCTTATTTGAAAGTTCTGGGAGCATATCTTGATAAGGATGATGTAGAGTCTATCCGCGATGACAGGATTATCAATTTTGATGGAGAGGCTGACAAGCTGAATGTGGATTTCCTGCAGAAGCCGGATGGCGATACGACACAGGAGCATCTGATTGACCGACTGGAAAAGCTGATTTTTCATATCAGTATGGTTGCTAATATTTCAGATGAGAATTTTGGAACAAGTTCCGGAATTGCCATGAAATACAAGCTGCAGGCGATGCACAATCTTGAGAAGACAAAAGAGCGAAAATTTACTTCTGGAATGAACCGGCGCTACCGTCTGATCTTTTCAAATCCAGTTTCCGGTATGAAAAATGAAGACTGGGTGAAGTTACATTACAAATTCACACCGAATATTCCGGCGAATGTGCTGGAAGAGACGGAAATCGCTGGTAATCTGGATGGAATCGTATCACAGGAAACTCAGCTTGGTACTTTGTCTATTGTGGATAACGTGCAGGCTGAGATAGATAAACTTGAGGAAGAACAGAAAAAGAATCAGGATGATGCTGTTATGAGAGGATTATTCGGAGGTGCAGCAGGTGACATCACAGGAGTACTGGAAAAAGAGGGAAGCAGCTCAGCGAAAGCATAACATCACTGAGGAAAAAGAATATCAGAAACGTATTCAGAAAATCTTCCAGAATATGCAGGACGAGATCACAAAGGAAATCAACGGTTTTTATGTGAAGTATGCCAGAAAAGAGGGAATCACTCTGGCAGAGGCAAAAAAGAAAGTGTCCCAGCTTGATATTGAAGAATATGCACGAAAAGCTGCAAAGTATGTGAAAGAGAAAGATTTTTCCAAGCAGGCAAATGAGGAGATGCGCCTGTACAATGCTACAATGAAAATAAACCGGTTGGAACTGCTGAAAGCAAACATCGGTTTGGAAATGGTATCCGGATTTGATGAACTTCAGCAGTTTTTTGAGGAAACGCTTACAAAGCGGGCAATGGATGAGTTTCAACGGCAGGCTGGAATACTTGGAGCAACAATTCAGGATAATGCAAAGGCTGCGGATGCGCTTGTAAATGCCTCATTTCAGAATGCTACATTTTCGGATCGTGTCTGGATGTATCAGGACATGTTGAAAGCAGAGCTGGCAAACTTATTACAGACAGGATTGATCAGAGGTCAGAATCCAAGAAAACTTGCTACTCATCTGAAAAAACGATTTGGTGTCAGTCAGTATAATGCTGAGCGTTTGATGATCACAGAACTGGCCAGAGTGCAGACAGAAGCACAAAAACTGTCGTTTGAGAGAAATGATTATGAAGAATATCAGTTTCATGCACTTGGAACTGCCTGTGGTGCTTGCCGTGCGCTGGATCAGAAGCATTTCTCGGTAAAAGATATGATGCTGGGAGAGAATGCACCGCCGATGCATCCACATTGCCGATGCTCTACCAGTGCTTATATGGATAGGGAGGCATTTGATAAGTGGCTGGAAAAACAAGGAAGTGTTGATTTTGCAAACGTACAAGTTGTGAAAAGAAGAAAACCTATTTCAGAAGGAATTTTTGAAACAATCAATATAGCAAATATGGATTCTATTCGTCCAAGGACGAATAAAATGAAACAATCTGATATTGGTAGAGACATTTTGAAGTATCTGCAGGAAAATGATGTTAAGGTAAATTTATTTTATGGCATAGATAACCCAAACAACTTATATGGTTTTTATGATGCGATAGACGATGAAATAACTGTATATTGTGATTATACAAAGACAGCAAGCAAGACGACCGAAATAGTAATTCATGAAGCTACTCATAGAATGTCAGGCGCAGAAGGAACTCTTGAAGAAGAAGTAAAATGTTTTGAAGCAGAGCAGTTACACAGGAAAGGAAAATTGACAGACAATGATAAAAAGGATATACTTAAAAAAGTAAAAGAGTTATATCCAGAATTGTAATGGAGGTGACTTCTATGTATACCAATAAATCTTTAGAACGAATAAAACAAATGAGAAATGGTGAAAAAATCAAATGTCCACGTTGTGAAGATGGGTATATTTCTGCTGTCGGTAATCCAGAAACGACCAATGTGTTTAGATGCAATAAATGTAAAACGGGTATGGTATTGACTGTGAGCAGAGAATAGTGTGATCGGTTCTGAGGGAGAGATGTGTTAAATGGCTCAAAATGATTATTTTGTAATTGTTTATCGGGTATTAAAATATTTATATGATTGCTTGAAAAGTGGCAGTAAGCCAGAGCCCATATACCTTACGGCATCAACATACAATATACCAGACAATTATTGGGGATATATTGTCATTAGCCTGATTAATGAAAATTATATAAAAGGTATAG
>CAVEOS010000128.1:0-3566 GCA_963617435.1 Lachnospiraceae bacterium | reverse complement strand
GGTTTGCAGGACACAGGAAGCATAGAAGCGTCCGGTATTTTGCGGGTAAGAGAAAATCCGGATCTGTCACTTGATGGAAGCGGAACTCTTATCGGCTTTGTGGATACGGGAATTGACTATGCAGGTTCAATTTTTCTTAATCCAGATGGAACGACCAGAGTAGTTGCAATCTGGGATCAGACAATCACTGCCGGGACACCGATTATGGAATACAGGCAAGGTCAGGAAGGGCAACAGGAAGCTTTGAACAGGAATACTCGATCCCCTAACGATTTTGAATATGGAAGTGAATTTACTCAGGAAGAATTAAACGAAGCCATGAAAACAGGAAAAGCATATGCGAATCTTCCGTCACGAGACGAAAATGGTCATGGGACATTTCTTGCCTCAATAGCGGCAGGAAATGAGCTAGATGATGGTACTTTTACAGGAGCAGCGCCCAAGGCGGATATTGCTATGGTAAAATTAAAACCTGCCAAAAACAGCCTGAGAGCCTATTATCAGATTCAGAATGATGCAGCAGCCTATCAGGAAAATGATATTATGGCAGGGGTAAGTTATTTGGCTGCACTTGCAAAAAAACGTCAGCAGTCGCTTGTGATTTGTCTTGGAATCGGGACAAATTGCGGGTCACACAGTGGCAGTTTACCGCTTGCACGGCTTCTTGATACGCTTGGAGGTTCGGTCGGTGTAACGATTGTAGCCGGAACGGGAAATGAGACAGCGCGTGGCCATCACTTTGAGGGGAAGATTCGAGCTGAAAATGCATATGAAGACGTGGAAATTCGTGTGGCAGAGGGAGAAAATGGTTTTTTACTCGAATTATGGGCAGATGCACCAGAGACATATTCGCTCGCAGTGCGCTCACCAAATGGAGAGACAATTCCACGCATCTTTGTACGGCCGGGACTGATTGAACTTTTGAATTTTGCACTTGCACAGACGCAGGTAGAGGTGTCGTATCGACTTTCCGTGACAGGAACAGGCGAATATCTGGCATTGCTTCGTTTCATCAATATTACACCGGGTGTTTGGACAATACGTGTCTACAACGATTTGTTTGTGACGGGCAGTTACCATATGTGGCTTCCAATCGAGCCATTTCTAAAGAGTGATACAACATTTTTACGACCGTCTGAATTTGTGACACTGACGTCACCGTCTGATGCATCAAACCTTATTTCTGTCAGCAATTATAATTATCGAACGAATAGCATTTATCTGTATTCCGGGCGTGGTTATACAACTGATATCAGGATTCGTCCTGATCTGGCCGCGCCCGGAGTGGAGATTGAAGGCTTTACTTCATCGCTGTCCGGTGTAGGTGATGAACTACGGCGTGTGCAGCGAAGCGGCTCAAGCATTGCGGCGGCGTATACAGCAGGAGCAGCAGCGCTATTTTACCAGTGGACAAGAGAAAATGGGGAGCGGTATTTTAGCAGCGCAGATGTAAAGACATATTTTATTCGCGGTGCAAATCGGGAACGTTTGCGAACTTATCCGAACAGAGAGTGGGGTTTTGGCACGCTTGATTTGTATGGTGTGTTTCGAAATTTACAAACACAGATCTTCTAAAATACAGGAAAGCAAACTTTGAAAAGTGCTGTACAAAAATATGAAAATGAGGTATATTATAAGCAAATATTTCGGCAAAATAGAAAAATGAAAACGAAAGGAACTTATTATTATGGGAATGCTTGACCAAATAAAAGAATATGAGACACAGTACGAAAAGGATGTGCGTGCACTGGCGGATGAATTAAAGAAAAAACAGATGCCACAGCCAACCGAAGCACTTTTCAGTGAATATGAAACATGTGGAAACCGCATCCGCTATGAGGCTGTTTACTTTGATAGAAGAAAGTTTCTGTCAGTGCTTGGTCTTGCCAGTGTGATCTGGCATGAGAAAGATGACATTGCAAAGCTTGAGACAGTCATAAAAGAAATCTGTGAGGAGGAGTGCTGGGCACTTCCGGCACATGTAAACAGAAAAGAAAATCCAAACTGGAGAGGCGTAATTGATCTGTTTGCGAGTGAGACAGGTCAGACATTGGCGCATATCACGACGCTTTTGAAGGCTGAACTTTCCAACGAGGTGGTAGAGTTGGCGCAAAGAGAAGTGAGAAAGCGTATTCTGATTCCGTTTATGGAGTCCAAGGTGCCATATGCGCACTGGGAGCAGGTGAAGAATAATTGGAATGCTGTTTGCTGTGGCAATGTAGGAAGTACGGCACTTCTTCTCCTTGAGGAGGGTTCTGCAAAGAAAAAACTGTTGGAGCGCATTCGGTATGCGTTAACAAACTATTATCTTGGCAGTTTTGGCATGGATGGCGCCTGTCAGGAGGGACTTGGCTATTGGGTCTATGGCTTTACGTATTTCACGTTGTTTGCGCTTGCACAGAAGGAATACGATCCATCGGTGAATCTGATGGCGTCTGAAAAGGCAGATGTAATTGCTCATTTCCAGCAGAAATGTTATTTCTATGGAGGCCGCACGATCAGTTTTTCTGACGGTGATTCAAAAGGCACTTACCCGATGGGTCTTACCTGCTGTCTGGCAGATTTATACAGCGGTATTCGTTTCCCGGATATTGCATATGCACAGAGGCTCGATGGCGATAATTGCTGGCGCTGGGTTGGAATTTACTGGAATTGGTACTGGACACATCGTTATCTGGACGATGTGGAAATGAAAAAGGTGGAGGCTCCGAAGCCGTTAGAGCAAAGTGGTGCGGAATTCTTAAAGGATGCAGAGTGGTGCATCTTAAGAGGTGCAGAAAATAGCGCTGTTATTGCCAAAGGTGGAAATAATGGAGAATCTCATAACCATAACGATGTCGGAAGCTTCTATTATCTGGTTGAAGGGGAAGCTATTTTGGATGACCTTGGTGCAGGAGAATATACAAAAGATTATTTTTCTGAGAAGCGCTATGAAATCTTTTGCAACAGAGGAAAGAGCCATAATATTCCGATTATCGGAGGAGTGGATCAGAAAGAAGGAAATGAATATCGTGCAGATCGTTTTGAATTAAAGGAGGATCACAGCATTTTCATTTCATTTGCGAAGGCATATGGCATTGAGGCACAGAAGGTATATCGCCAGATCCGGTTGGACGAACAGACAGGTGCGCTTACTGTGTGTGATTATATTCAATGCAGACCGGATGTATCTGTTTATGAAAATCTGATCACAAGGCTTCCGGTGAGCATAGAAAAGGACTGCGTTGTAATTCATGGAGAAAAGCATACGGTTAAGCTTGAGACAGAGGGACGACAGAGTGAATTTCGGATTGAGAATGTGGAGCACTCCAATCATGAAGGCAAAATGGAACAGATTCATGTAATCAGTTGGGAGATAGACTGCAGTGAACCGCAAAACAGCAAAACTGGTATTGCGGATTGTAAAATTTGTTTAACACCTGCAAGTAAGAATTTCCGGATTTCTAAAACCGTGGAATAACCATATATAACAGAGTGGGCAGAGGAAGACTTGCCCACTCTGTTTATTTTATGTGCGCCTGGCGGCGCACGTTTCTAACGGGTGCAAGTCCCGAATCCGCCCGGTA
>CAVEOS010000127.1:0-3744 GCA_963617435.1 Lachnospiraceae bacterium | reverse complement strand
CCACCAGCACCACGGAAGTGGCAGTCAGTACAAAAAAGAGTGCCAGAGGAAACAGAAAATCAATGACATGTCTGCGTTCATTCATGTGTTTCATTTTCGTGCCTCCTGTCGTTCAATCACTGTGATATCAGGCAGGATATTAGCTCCTGCAATCTGATAATCCACAAAAAAGAGGTCTGTGTCATACTGGATGCCACAGGTGTCTTTCAGTTCCTGCAACGTTTCCGGGTAGCGTCCTTCCAGCGTATAATACTGGGTCACGCCACGCCAGAGGGCATTTTCCAGACTGGATTTCTGTTCCTGAACCGCCCGGGCGGACATGTGTGAGATACCGCCGAAAAACAGTCCGCAGATACAGAAAAATATGAGCAGGGACAGACACAGATTCCGGAAAGGATGTGCATGCCTGCCGTGATAAAAGCGTTCCTTTTTTTGATGAAGCATCTGGGACACCTCCTGTTATAAACCGGCCATGATGCCAAGCAGAGGCAGCATGACAGACAGAAGGATGATTCCGACGATGACAGAGAGGATAATGACCAGGGTCGGCTCCAGTACCGCGATAAAGGAGGTGATCCGTTCATTCAGTTCCTCTTCGCACTGGTCTGCAATCTGATCCATTACCTCATCCATCATACCGGATTTTCCGGCGATGGAAGTCATCCGGGCGTACACACCGGTAAATACTTTGGTATTTACAAGGGCGGTGGAAAGTTCTGTTCCGTTTTCCATTTCTTCGCAGCAGTTTTTGATCTTTTGACGGAAGTATTCGTCTTCAATCAAATTCTGAGAAAACTCCAGGCCTCGCTCTGGTGTCAGTCCGCTTTTTAAAGCCAGAGCCATGGCGCCGGCAAAACGGCATACGGAAGATTTTTCGGAAATCTCACGGGAAGGACGGAAGGCATGACTGAATTTACCGAGCAGAACACGCCCCTTTGCTGTACGGGTGAGATAGATGCCAAATGCCACCAGGCATACGATCAGTACGATAAAAACCAGAGCGTAACGGGAAAGTCCGTTACCGATCATGAGGATACCGCGGGAAAGTCCCGTCATTTCTGTACCGAGCTGCTGGAATACCTGGTTAAAGACAGGCATAACTTTTGTCACAAGGATCACGATGACCACAAGCATCATAATGATCATGATCAACGGATAGGAGAGGGAATTGCGGATGTTACGGCTTAAGGCCTCCTCCCGGGTGTAATGCTGTGACAGGGATTTCATAACATCGTCGAGACGTCCGGTTTCCTCACCGATCTGTGTCATCCGAATCAGATAAGATGGGAAGACACCGGTCTTTTCCAGTGCATCCGCAAAAGCGTCCCCAGCCAGCATGGCCTGATACATTTCGTCGATCAGCACCCTTTCCAGTTCGTTTTGTGTATCTTCCATCAGAAGTTCCAGACCTTCTAACGCTGAGATGCCTGATTTTAAGATCATGGACATTTCACCGCAGAATGACGCAATTTCCGGATTGGATAAAGATTTTTGCTGCGTCTGCTTTCCCATTCGTTGTTTCCTCCATTCATTTGTTATTTCTGAAAATTAAGCAGTTCCCAAAAAGAATTATGTTGTTACATGCAAGCAGTTTTATTATATGAATCATATTGTTACATACAGGCTGTTATTCTAATAAGTATATTTTGTGACATAATTGCTGCCGTCACCGACGTATTTTTTTACGTTGGACGCACTGTTATTGGCGGCCAGGGTCGGATCCATAATGGACCAGTTTTTTCCGTCAAATTCAATGATATTGTCCACCCAGCCCACTTCCGCGACATAGCAGCTGATCCAGGCATGGTAAACTTCACCGGAATAGCCGACCTCGAGTTTTGTCGGGATCCGCTGGGAGCGGAGCATGGCCGACATCAGTGACGCGTAGTCAAAACAGATACCGATGCCGGAACTTAATGTGTCATCCGGAGACGGAATATAACCGTAGGGAACAGAATCTGCTTTTTCCTGGTCGTAGGAAATATTTTCAATCACGTAATTGTAAATATTTGTGATGGCATCCAGATCAGTCGAACATCCCTGGGCCAGTTCCTCGCCTTTTTTTACACAGGCAGAATCGGCTGTGAAATTCACATAAAAATTCGGGTATAAAAAAGGTGAAAATTCATTGGAAATTTCGACATCCAGATCCTGGGTAAAGGAGACTGCGTATAAATTATCCTCCACGGATACCGATTCCAGCAAAGTGACTTTATAGGAACCGCTTCCACCGGGAAGCGGATAGACGGAATAGTCATCGGAAGCTGTGACCGGATAGGTGTACTCGGTACTGTCCGGCAGTGTGATCTGAAGTTTTACTTTTTCGTTGCTGCCACTGTAACGCAGCATCAGATATCCATCTGCGGTGTGGGATGCATCCAGAAAGACAATGTCAGATCCGTAGGTTACTTCACCGGAGGCCTCAGCGGTGAGAACCTGCGGGGTCGCATCCCGGGTACCTTGGGCAGGGGTAGTGGCAGTATCCGCAGTTCCGGGATTGGAAGAGGAACAGCTGGAGCCTGTCAGCAGGCACAGGATCAGCATAAGGGAGAGCAGAAATCTGATCCCATGCGGATGCCGTTGCAGTTGAATGTGAGATCGCACGGAATCAGCCTCCTTTCCCTTTCCCTGGCAAGTTTATCTTTCAATCAACAGTTTTTTTGTAAAAATAAGTATATCATACTTGGATTTTATTGACAAATTTGTTTGTCCTAAATTGACAGTTAAAAATGAATTTTGTATACAGATAATGATTGACAAACAGGTGGTGTACTTTTACAATGAAAGCAAACAAGGGAAAATCGTTAATGAGCAGTCTCGGAAACTATTGATTAAAAGCTGTATGGTTTATGCAACAAACTATCATGCCGGATTCTGCAACGAAAATAATAGAAAACGGCATGACTTTAAAACCTCCCAGCGGCAGGTTTTTGAAAACGTATTCGTGAAAAGCTTTTAAGCAGCATCCAGTTTGGCTTTTTTCAGGTGTGCATCCAGATGGATATTGATACCTGCAATCATGGCAAAGAAAGAATAACGTTTTTTACCATGGATCTTCATATCATGTAAATGATAATCATTGAGGATCCGGTTATTTATCCGCTCTGAACCTGTGCGGTTATTGTAAGTCTTTTTATATTCTTCAGTACCTCTTGGTACGGGAGTATAAAGACGTATATCCCAATCAGGTTTGGTATAAAGGCAACGCCCGTAGGAGGAAGAGGAGCAGGGCACATCACAGGTACACTTTTCCTCTTTCCCACAGGCGACCGGACAACGCCATTTACAGTCATGGCGTTTCGGACTATATCCCCAGTAAACCATGCGTAATCCGGCAGCACACAAAGGAGTGCCATCGGTGTCAATGTCCAGACGTTTCGGAATGCTTTCCGGTTTACCACGGTTGGAATTCAGGTCAATAAAGGGTGCAATGTTCCAGTTTTTGCAAAGCTCATAGGTAGGATAATTATCATGTGCAGAATCCAGACAGAGATTTTTTATCTTTAAATCAGGGTTGATTTTTCTGAATTCAGCAAGTGCAATGATGCCGGAAACACTGTCATGGCGCCTGGCATCAAAGAAACGGATGTGTAGAGGCAGGTCGGTCTGGTATTGTTCATTGTGACAGGAAAGCATGTAAAGAGTATGCCCATAGAAGTAAGTATTAAGGTCACTATCCCATCCCCAGGAAGCATCGGGGTCAGAGTAATGGCGTGGGCAGGAACAGTTGTACACTTTATTATC
>CAVEOS010000126.1:0-3745 GCA_963617435.1 Lachnospiraceae bacterium | reverse complement strand
AACAAGAAAACAATTTAAAATACTCATATACATACAAATACATAAAAATACATTACATAAATATGAGAACGTTCACATAAAATAGGAGAGGAGAAGGAAGATGGATTATCGTAAATCAGCAAGTGAAGTAATCGAACACATTGGTGGAAAAGATAATATCGTATCCGCAGCACACTGTGCCACCCGTCTGCGTCTGGTGATCGCAGATAACTCTAAAATGAGCGTGGCAGATCTGGAAAATGTAGATGGTGTCAAAGGGGTTTTTGAGGCATCCGGACAGATTCAGATCATTTTTGGTACCGGTACGGTAAATAAAGTTTATGATGAATTTATTGCGCTGGCAAGCATTACAGGCGGAAGCAAAGAGGATGTAAAGCAGGCGGCAGCGGCAAAACAGAATATATTCAAGCGGGCAGTGAAGACACTGGGAGATATTTTTGTCCCGATCATTCCGGCTATCGTTGCCAGCGGTCTGTTGATGGGATTGCTGGAAGGTATCTCAAATGTATGGCCACAGATCACATCTTCCGGTACTTATACAATCATTCATCTGTTCAGTAACGCAGCGTTTGTATATCTGCCGATTCTGATCGCAATTTCAGCGGCAAAAGTATTTGGCGGAAATCAGTTTTTGGGCGCAGTTATCGGTATGATCATGATCCACTCCGATCTGATCAATGCATGGAGTGTTTCAGGTATGGATGCGTCCCAGATCCCGACGGCAGCGGCATGGTTTGGACTGTATGACATCAAGCTCGTTGGTTATCAGGGACACGTTATTCCGGTCGTAATAGCGGTCTGGTTAATGTGTATGCTGGAGAAAAAGCTGCACAAGATCGTTCCGGAAATCATCGATCTGTTTGTGACACCGCTTGTTACAGTACTTGTAACCGGTTATGTGACATTGACTGTAATTGGACCGGTATTCTCCACTCTGGAAAATTATGTACTTGCAGGTGCACAGCATCTGATTGGAATTCCGTTTGGAATCGGATCTGCCATCTGCGGCGCATTATATGCACCGACGGTTGTGGCAGGTCTGCACCATATGTACAATGCAATTGAAATCGGTCTCTTAAGCCAGACCGGATTAAATACCTGGATGCCGATCGCTACAGCAGCAAACGTAGCACAGGGAGCAGCAGCACTGGCCGTTGCAGTTAAAACAAAAAACAAAAAAACAAAATCCATGGCTCTTCCGGCTTCCCTTTCTGCATTCCTTGGAATTACAGAACCGGCGATCTTCGGTGTAAACGTTCGTTTCATGCGTCCGTTTGTAGCCGGATGTATCGGTGGAGCGGCAGGAGCATTGGTTGCAGGAATTTTCCATATCGGAGCTACCGCATACGGAATTACAGGACTGTTTGGTTTCCTGATCACCACACATTACACCGTACAGTATGCGATTGAGATTGCAGTGGCAGTGGCAGTAGCCTTTGTAATTTCCTGGATGTTATACAAAGATCCGAATAAGGAAGCTGTAAAAGCGACAGCGGGAGACACAAATAGCAGTGAAAATAATAGTAGTGCAAATGTAACAGACGAAGCTGCAGAAGCAATTGTTCAGTCAAAAGAAAGTAAATCAGAATGTGAGCCGAACACCGTTTACGCACCGATCAACGGAACCGCTATTAGACTGGAAGAAGTTCCGGATCCGACCTTTGCATCGGGTGTGCTTGGGCAGGGATTTGCCATTGTGCCAGAAGAAGGAAAAGTATATGCGCCATTTGATGGAACATTAGATCTGGTATATGATACAAAGCACGCCCTTGGCATGACAAGTAAGGATGGTGTGGAAATGTTGATCCACATTGGAATCAATACCGTAGAGTTAGACGGAAAATTCTATACCGCACACGCAGAGAGCGGTGATACCATTCATCGGGGACAGCTTCTGATGGAGTTTGATATGGAACAGATCCGTGCAGCAGGATATGATCTGACTACACCGGTTCTGGTTATCAATCCGGATGACTATAGTGATATTTCTGTAGAAAAAACCGGAAGCATACAGCAGGGTGAGAAAGTGATCGTGGTGAAATAATATGAAACAGGTAAGTGAAAAAGAAGTGTTACAGAATGCAGTAACAGAAGCAGAAAAAAAGCAGAGTGAGATTGCAAAGGATCCACACCGGTTAAAATTGCACCTTATGCCGCCGGTTGGCTGGATGAACGATCCAAATGGTCTGTGTCAGTTCCATGGAACCTATCATGTGTTTTATCAGTATTGTCCACTGGATGCAGTTGGCTCCATGAAAGCCTGGGGACATTATACATCCGAGGATCTGATTCGCTGGAAACAGCTGGAAGCACCGTTTTTACCGGATCAGCCTTTTGACAAAGACGGAGTTTATTCCGGAAGTGCATTTCTGGAAAATGATACGATGTATCTGTATTACACAGGCAACGTGAAGCAGGATGGCGACTATGATATGGATTATAAAGGACGGGAAGCCAACACCGTGCTTGTGACAAGTACAGACGGTCGGCATTTTTCGGAAAAAGAGCTGGTGATGACAAATGCGGATTATCCGGATGCCTATACCTGCCATATTCGCGATCCGAAGATCTGGAAAGAAAACGGACGTTATCATATGGTACAGGGCGGCAGAAAAATGATTCATCCGGAAAATCTGGATCAGAATTCGGCACAGACAGATTATGGAACGGTACTGATCTTTGGCTCTGCTGATCTGCATCACTGGAACTTTGAAAAAGATGTGACATCGAAAGAGCGGTTTGGTTATATGTGGGAATGCCCGGATTATTTCTACCTGAATGGACAGCCGGTGTTGTCCCTGTCACCACAGGGATTGGAAGCGAAGCCGTATCAGTTTCAGAATATTTATCAGTCAGGATATTTCCTGCCGGAAACTTCGCTTGTTTCTGAGATGGAAATTTCTAAAACAGAAATAACTGCTTCTAACGAAAAAAATAGTACAGAAGATCATATCATTGACGAAAACACCTTCCGGGAATGGGATTATGGATTCGATTTTTATGCGCCGCAGACCTTTGAAGATGAAAAGGGACGTCGGATTCTGATTGGTTGGGCTGGAATCGGCGATGCACCTTATGATAATGAGCCGACGGTGGAGAAAGGCTGGCAGCATGCACTGACACTTCCAAGAGAGCTGGTGTTACAGAATGGCGTGATATTACAGCAACCATTGGAAGAATTAAAACAGCTTCGCGGACAGGAACAGAAGGTGTGCGGAAACGTTGCATTGGAACAGAACGTGTTCGAATTTGAAACAAAAGATTTTGTGCAAAACTGGTCAGTTACAGTTTCTGACGGAGCTGAGCAGTTTTCACTGACATGTGCGGATGGCATTCTGAGCTTGAATATATCTGAAAAAGCCGGTCGTGGACGTGGTACACGGCAGATTCAAATTTCCGATATTCACAGCTTGCGTATGATTGTAGATACTTCCATGATAGAAATCTATATTAATGATGGTGAAGTAGTGCTGACTTCACGCTTTTATTTCCAGGATGATGCACGGAACATTCACATGGATGGAATTGCGGAAGCAAAACTCTGGTATCTTAGCGGATTAGAGATTACAAAGTAAAGAGTAAAAATAGAGAATATATGAGTAAAAGGAAAAGATATTGAAGTATTGTGTAGACGGATGTGTTTGCATAGATTTTCGATATCTTTCCTTCTTTATATGGATTGGCAGAGAGGCAGCTTTGAGGAATAAAAACTTTTCGCAATAAAATTGCCAGAATTTAAGCAGAA
>CAVEOS010000125.1:0-3951 GCA_963617435.1 Lachnospiraceae bacterium | reverse complement strand
CAAAATGCACAAAGCGAGACTTTTAAGGTGCAAAATAAGAGGAAGTTGACAAAAAAAGAAAAGAAAAACATCTGACACAGGCCCAGTTATCCGAGATCACCGGAATTCACCGTGGAATGATCGGCAGACTGGAAAACCTGGACTACACGCCATCCATTGATCAGCTGCAGTCCATCGCAGAAGTATTAGACTTTGACATCACAGATTTATTTATGGAAGAAGCACCAGAAAGTGCTTCCGCTGCCACTCTGGATCGTCACTACAACATTGCAGTAGCCGGAACCGGTTACGTTGGTCTGTCCATCGCTACCCTGCTGGCACAGCACAACCATGTTACTGCAGTAGACATCATCCCGGAAAAAGTTGATCTGATCAACAACCGTAAATCTCCGATTCAGGATGATTATATTGAGAAATATCTGGCTGAAAAAGAGTTGGATCTGACTGCTACTCTTGATGGTGAAGCTGCATACAAAGATGCTGATTTTGTTGTCATCGCTGCACCAACGAACTACGACAGCAAAAAGAACTACTTTGACACTTCCGCTGTAGAGGCTGTTATCGAATTAGTACTGAAAGTAAATCCGGATGCGATCATGGTTATCAAATCCACAATTCCGGTAGGCTACACTGCATCTGTCCGTGAAAAATATCACACAGAAAATATCATTTTCAGCCCGGAATTTTTACGTGAATCCAAAGCACTGTATGATAACCTTTATCCGTCCAGAATCATCGTATCCACTGATATGAACAACGAGAAACTGGTGCAGGCTTCCCATACATTTGCCGCCCTGTTGCAGGAAGGTGCCATCAAAGAAGACATTGATACACTGTTCATGGGCTTTACTGAGGCAGAAGCTGTAAAATTATTTGCAAACACTTACCTCGCACTGCGCGTTTCCTATTTCAATGAGCTGGATACCTACGCAGAAATGAAAAACCTCGATACAAAAGCAATCATCAACGGTGTCTGCCTTGATCCACGTATCGGCACTCACTACAACAACCCAAGTTTTGGTTACGGCGGTTACTGCCTGCCAAAAGATACCAAACAGCTGTTGGCAAACTATAACGATGTTCCGCAGAATATGATGTCTGCCATTGTCGAGAGTAATAGAACAAGAAAAGATTTCATTGCAGATCGTGTTCTGGAACTTGCTGGTGCATATGAAGCAAACAGCCAGTGGGATGAGAACAAAGAAAAAGAGGTTATCGTTGGCGTATACCGTCTGACCATGAAATCCAACTCCGATAACTTCCGTCAGTCTTCCATCCAGGGTGTCATGAAACGAATCAAAGCCAAAGGTGCTACCGTTGTCATCTATGAGCCAACGCTGGAAAACGGAACCACATTCTTTGGAAGCAAAGTAGTCAATGATCTGAAGAAATTCAAAAAAATGACAAATAGCATCATTGCAAATAGATACGACAACTGTCTGGACGATGTCAAAGACAAAGTATACACACGTGACCTCTTCCAGAGAGATTAATTTCAGAAACTTACAGGAGGTTTCAAAAAGATATGCAGAACATAGACTTACATAATAAAACTGTCCTTGTCACAGGTTCTGCCGGATTCATCGGCAGCAACCTTGTACTGGAACTTTTAAATACCCAGTCCCCGATCACGATCATCGGCCTGGACAACGTAAACGATTATTATGACGCATCCATCAAAGAATGGCGCTTGAAAGAAATTGAGACATGTGTAGCCGCACACACCAATTCCAGTTACAAATTCTACAAAGGAGATCTGGCTGACAAAGCCCTGGTCGATCAGATTTTTGCAGAACACAAACCGGATATCGTTGTAAACCTTGCCGCTCAGGCCGGTGTCCGCTACTCCATCACAAACCCGGATGCTTATATCCAGTCCAACCTGATTGGATTTTATAACATTCTGGAAGCCTGCCGTCATTCCTATGACAATGGAGCAAAAGGTGTGGAACATCTGGTTTACGCTTCTTCCTCTTCTGTCTATGGAACAAACAAAAAAGTTCCATACAGCACAGATGACAAAGTAGACAACCCGGTATCTCTTTACGCTGCAACCAAGAAAAGCAATGAACTGATGGCTCACGCTTATTCAAAATTATATAACATTCCGTCCACCGGATTACGTTTCTTCACCGTATATGGCCCAGCCGGAAGACCAGACATGGCATACTTCGGCTTCACAAACAAACTTTTAAAAGGTGATACCATCCAGATCTTCAACTACGGAAACTGCAAACGTGACTTCACATTCGTGGATGATATCGTAGAAGGTGTAAAACGTGTTATGCAGGGAGCTCCGGAAAAGGAAAACGGAGAAGACGGACTTCCGATTCCGCCATACGCTGTTTACAACATCGGAAACAGCAATCCGGAAAATCTGCTGGATTTCGTAGATATCCTTCAGCAGGAACTGATCCGTGCCAAAGTGCTTCCGGAAGATTATGATTTCGATGCACACAAAGAGCTTGTTCCTATGCAGCCAGGCGATGTACCGGTTACTTACGCTGACACATCTGCCTTAGAGCGTGACTATGGATTCAAACCAGCTACCAGCCTGCGTGACGGGCTTCGTAAATTTGCGGAATGGTATAAAGAATTTTATCAGGTGTAAGTATTTTGAAAATGGACAGGGCAGAGATTTTTACCTCTGCCCTGGTTAATTATCTAATAAATATCTTCCTGATAAAAAACATTATTTATATCTACTCGTAAGTTACTAACTCATGATTCACTTCATTATTCTTCTGCTAATAATTCTGCACAGATTTGGTCTACATCATAATCTGGAGCATATTTACCTGCAATCTCACAAATTTCTCGAATTTCATCAGAATTTTCTTCCAATGCTTCAATAATTTCATCAACATTCAATCCTCTGGCTAATTTTCTAATTACCTGCCGAGTCAACGTCTCTATATGTCCCTTCTTTTTTCCCCTTGCTTCGCCTATTGCCTCTGACTCTTCCCGTTCCTGCTTCATATGTGTTTCCTGATCATATTCAAAAATACTCATCCTTAAAACCTCCGCTTTATTACGCTTCAGAAAATCTGACAAGATTCCATTGCTGATACATTCATTCACAGCTTTTTCTATTGCCAGTTCAAACTTCATTTGCTCCTGATATTTTCGAACAGTATCCACAAAGATCATATACTGATGCAATGTAGGACTCTTTTGAGCTAATTCCCGATTATGTCCCTCATTAATATTCAATATCGTAATCTTCAAATCCAGATCAGGCTCTCCGGAATGTCTTATATAAGCCTCTGACAGCCGCTGCTCCACTACATCTGGAATCTTCTCTGTTCCATTATAGAATACCACAAATTTCGGTTCTGGCAATGGAATCATTGTTCTTCCATATAAATTTTCATTTCTGGTCAACGCTGAATAGATGCATGTCACATAAATTAGATTTCGCAACGGCATATTTTTATTTACTGTCGACTGATGTTCATATAACACGAGCTGCGATGCAATCACAAATGACACATCATTCTTCATCCCCATATAAGTCGCATTTTCCAAAGTCGTAATTGTCAAATCATTTGGATTATCATATGCAGTATCATTCATTGCATTGTATACTTCCAATGCTACATTTCGATCCTTTAAAAGCATTCGAAATACACGATCCTTATACTCTCTGGCAGGTTCGCCAAGCACTTTGACCAAATGCATCATTGTTTCCTGCAAATACTCTGTTGAAAAACCTTCCATTTTCTGTTCATTCTGTTTTACTGCCATACATTGTCCTCCTCTGTGTGTGCAGAGAAAAATATGTATAATGTACGCTGTCCCCAATCCAGTATCACTACTTACAAAATTTTCTCTGCCTGTTTTAATGTGTTGAAATTCAAGCATTAAGAAATTCTGTCGACTATTTTAGAGTACAGATTGGCAACTGCCAAAAATGAATAGAAGAATATTAATGCTTACACCGAGTGTAAC
>CAVEOS010000124.1:0-3984 GCA_963617435.1 Lachnospiraceae bacterium | reverse complement strand
TGGATTAGGGACTTTCACCCGTTAGAAACGTGCGCCGCAAGGCGCACTTAAAAACTCCCCACCACCGGCATCATCCAGTGGTGAGGAGTTTATTTTATTTATCTTCTCTTTCCAGTAAACAAACCGCCTCTGTATGGACAGTGTGACAAAATTGATCCACAGCACAAACTCGCTTTAACTCATACCCCTGCTCACACAAGATCTTCAGATCCCTTGCCAGCGTCGCAGAATCGCAGCTGACATAAACCACCCGATCCGGCGCCATTTTCACAATGGTATCCAGCAGCTTTTCATCGCATCCCTTTCGTGGCGGGTCGACCACGATAACGTCCGCATGTGCTTTCCGTCCTGCTGCCGCTTCTTTCTCATAAAACTCCGGCAGCACTTCCTCGGATTTTCCAACGAAAAATTCTGCATTTTCGATACCATTTTTCACAGCATTTCGCTTTGCATTTTCAATGGCCTGCGGAATGATCTCAATGCCGTACACCTGTTTTGCTTTCTGTGCCAGAAACAGTGAAATCGTTCCGATACCGCAGTACAAATCCCACACCGTCTCTTCGCCGTGCAGGTCTGCATACTCTAATGCAAGCCCATAAAGCTTCTCTGTCTGCACCGGATTTACCTGATAAAAAGAAACCGGTGAAATTTCGTAAGAAATATCTCCAATCTGATCCGTAATATATTCCTGTCCCCAAAGCACAATTGTCTTTCGTCCCAGGATTACGTTAGTACGCTCGGTATTGCAATTAATGGAAATACTTGTCATGCCATCAATTTTTCGCAGCTCTTCCACCAGCTTTTCTCCATGCGGCAGACTCTTTCCATTGATGATCAGACAGACCATTTTCTCCTGACTGGAAAATCCGCAACGAATCAGCACATGACGCACCAGCCCTTTGCCGGTTTTCTCGTCATACGCAGAAACGTGATATTTTTCCATAAAAGCAATGACAATGTCCAGAATTTTTTTATTCACCGGAAGTCCCAGTGCGCAGTCACGGTTTGGAATAATCGTATGAGTACGGCCTGCGTAAAATCCAGTCACAATATGTCCGTCTTTGTCTGTTCCAACCGGAAATTGTGCTTTGTTCCGATAATGGAACGGTTCTTCCATACCGACAATCGGCTCCATCGGGATTTCTGTAAATCCACCGATACGCTCCAGGTTATTGCGTACCTTGCGCTCTTTGAACTCTAACTGTTTTTCATAGGACAATGCCTGAATCTGGCAGCCGCCGCACTGTCTGTAATACGGACATTTCGGTTCCACACGATCTGGAGATGCCTCCAGAAGCTCCATGAGCCGGGCATATCCGTACGTCTTTTTCAATTTAATAATCTTTGCCCGCACCACGTCACCGATGACAGCGTCTTTGACAAAAAAAGTCATACCGTCGGCTTTTCCAATGCCGGCACCATCCACGCCCATATCCTCTATTTTTAGAATTAATTCGTCGTTTTTCTGCATGTTACTTACCTGTTCTTCTGATATTGGAATCCAGGAAACGATTGAATCCCTGCCACTCCAGACTGTTCTCCGGAATGTTGGAAAGTGCTTCCCGCATGGTTTCCAGTTTTGCATCGGAATTGTCCGCGAAACTCAGGGCAATGGCCTCTGCCAGCGCCGGTTTCTTCGGAGAACCATATTCCAGTTCGCCGTGATGTGCCAGAATACAGTGCACCAGCTCAGAAGCAGTACGCTTCGGGAATCCCTCGATCTGATCGATATGTTTCTGCACTTCCATGGCACCGATCATAATATGTCCAAGTAACTGGCCATCATCCGTATAATCGTTTGCCGGGAAGGTGGAAAGTTCCTGTAATTTTCCGATATCATGGAACATCGCTGCAGTCAAAAGCAGGTCGCGGTTCAGCATCGGATATAATTTGCAGAAGAAATCACAGATCTGTGTCACATGCAAAGTATGTTCCACTAATCCACCCACGAATCCGTGATGTACGCTTTTTGCCGCGGAATGGAACTGGAACCGTTTTGCAAAGTCTGCGTCTGCAAAAAAAGACTCTGCCAGCTGTTTCAGATATAGATTTTTCATTTGCGCGATATAAGCCAG
The DNA here is from genome assembly GCA_963617435.1 of Lachnospiraceae bacterium. Taxonomy (GTDB): domain Bacteria; phylum Bacillota; class Clostridia; order Lachnospirales; family Lachnospiraceae; genus Eubacterium_I. The sequence goes on along the minus strand of CAVEOS010000124.1, from coordinate 1,909 downwards.
AAGCTTCTGATACATTTCCTCAATGTTGTACTCGCTGACTGGCAGATAATCCGCCGGATTGACGTCACTCTCTGACATTTTTTTCACACGTTTGACGTTCAGCTGCAAGGAACCCTGAAAACTTGTCACGTCACCCATGACATAAATGTAATCCAGGGAATCAAACTCCTCGATTCCGTTGGATCCCACGTCCCAGATTTTTGCATCCAGTGTGCCTGTTTTATCCTGAAGTGTCAGGGAATCATACGGTTTGCCCGCCTTTGTCATGGCTGTCTGTTTGTGTTTACACAGATAAACCTCGCCGATTCTCTCGCCCTCATGTAATGTTTCAATAAATCTCATTTTCCTCACAATCCCCGTAATGGGTATCCTTTCTACTCCATTTTTCAAAAATGTCCTCGGCATTCTTGCCATAAAATGCACGTCATGCAACATATGACATATTCATTTGTATATCTCTACACTTTTCACATGCCTTCGACTTGAACTCAATCACTGTTTATTTTCCACTGCTTTCCTGTGTCTGCGACTCCTGCAATGTTCCAAACACAACCTTGAAAGACAGATCCTGATATTTTCCATCTGCTCCCATGCGTTTGACTGTCACCGTACTTTGCTGACCGTCCTTTGCGTTCAGTATATAATCCTCATACTGCTGCGCAGTCTGGATCTCTGTGCTGCCGATTTTTGTCAGCACATCTCCCATCTGAAGTCCCGCCTGCATCGCCGGGGAATCCGACAGCACCTGTTTGATATAAATACCCTTCGGCAGTTGATTTTCTTTTGCGATCTCCGTCGTCACGGTGCTCACTTCCAGTCCCAGATAAGCCGGGGACTCACCATTTGACATTTTTTCCAGCAGTTTTCCAATATCGGAAATACCGATTGCTGTCACAGTACTCTGCGACTCACGTTTGCTGTAACTTTGCAGCATCAGTCCGATCACTTCCCCTTTCAGATTGATCAGGGCGCCGCTTCCGGCCTCACTCGCATTGATATCGGTGGAAATCACTTTATAGTTGGCATCCACCGTACTTACTTCATGGCTGCTGGATGTTACGTTTCCGGTCAAAATAGAAAACGGCTCTCCCAATGGGCTTCCGATGGCAATGACGATCGTTCCCTGGGATAACGTCGAAGAATTTCCCAGTGTAGCTGCTGCCACCCGGTCTGTCGTCTGCTCCGAGAGATTCTTTTTTTCAACCTGTAAAACCGCGATTCCTGTATTTTCATCCCAGGCCAGCATGGACGCTTCCGCCATACTGTCATCGTAAAATGTCACATCCACCTGATTGGCATCCGCGATCACCTTTTTTTCAGTCAAGATCAGATAATTGCTGCCGGTATCCGCCACGATAATGCCGGTTCCCTGGCTCTCCGTCTGATACGAATCCTCGAACCAGTCCGTTGTCTCACCGATGGCTTTTACCGATACCACAGACTTATTGGCCGCGCGTCCGATGGCATACAGCTTGTTCTGTAAAATCTGATAATCCTCTGGTTCCATCTGCTGTGTCTCCGTGATGTAAACCGGATCCGTTTCCGCTGGTGTCTCGTCAGATACCTCATCCTGCCCGGAAATCACAACGGTATTATCCTTCCGATGAAGCAGATTTTCCATCACCGGCTTCACTGCACAGAAAACAATCGCTGCCACCACACCAAAGACTGCCGCCAGCAAAATCGTCCAGCCCAGCCGCGCGCACATTTTTTTCCGGTCAGGCGGAATCTTTTTGATCTGTTCTTTTACAAAATGATATTCTTCCTGTTTCTTTTTATCCACTGCAAAACACCTTTCCACGTCACGCGAACTTTTACCAAGTACCGCATTTACAGTAAATACTACACGATTCAAAAATCAATGTCATTTAGTTAAGCTTGTTTCAACTAATTTTGTGGCAGTTCTGAC
>CAVEOS010000123.1:0-3984 GCA_963617435.1 Lachnospiraceae bacterium | reverse complement strand
GACAGACGGTTTCCCGTCTGCCGGATTTGCGGTGTTACCGCACGGGAATATTCACAATTGATCAGCAGATCGAGAAAGCACAGGAAAAAGTGATAAAAACCAAACAGGCATACGATGCGGCGACAGATGCTCTGCAAAAGCTGTTGGATAAGCGAGACGCCCACCGCAAGGACGAGCTTTGGTGTGCCATACTTAAAAGCAAAAAATCGTATGATGAAATCCTTGGTTTCATCAGCGCAGAAACAACGGAGCAGGAAGAATAGAAAAAGCCTCGATTTATACAAAATGCACAAAGCGAGACTTTTAAGGTGCAAAATAAGAGGAAGTTGACAATTTTTCTGAGCTTTGCATCCACAGAAAAATTTCCACCGGTTATTCCTGTCTTTATTTTTTAACCGTTACCATACAATCCTTCTTGAAACATGCAATTCCATACTTCAAAATTGTGCGCATACCATCTTCCAGCAATTTCGCATCATACGATTTTTCTTCAATCTGAGCAAGTGCAGCTTCACAGGCAGCATTCAAATTTCCATCCTCTGCATATTTCATCTCAATCACAACACCCACACGGCAATCAAAAGCTTCTATTAAAATATCACTGTATCCGATTCCTGATTCCAGATTGGATTTTACGTTCCAGTTGTCCACAAAACCAAACAGCCCCAACAACATACCATGATAAAAATTTTCTTTTCGTTCTTTTGCCACTGCCGTATCTCGAATACTGATTGTATGCCAGAGATAACTGCCAAAAATTTCCTGTACTTTTTCTTCCTCACCATGTACAATCGCAGCTTCAAACTCTTCCAGCGTTTTTCTGTCATTTCTTACCGAATCACGGAACCACTCCCGAATCTGTGTAACAAATAACTCCCTGATTTCCACATTTGGAATAGCCAGACGATATCGTCTATGATCAATATTTCCACGCTGTGTCAAGTATCCTGTTGTAAAAAGCACACTCCACAGATTTTCAATCGTATTGTCCAGTTCATTATAAGTAAGTTCCTGACGAATTTCCTTTACAATTTCCTCACCGGCGATCAACTGTTCGATCTCATTCTTTGTCTGTACATTTGCCTTATCAATAAACCGGCGGACAATCGTATTACCACTGGTATTTGACCAGAAATCCTGTGGTACCGCATCCGAATCAAAACACAGATTATTGCAGTAATTAATCACATCCCACGGACAATAAATGTCATTTTTTCCAAACCGATATCCATCATACCATTGTTTCATTTGCTCATAGTGTTCGGATAATCCATAATAATCTAACAATGCCCGCACTTCAACATCTGTAAATCCAAAATATTCATCAAATTGGGGATTCAGAATGGATAAAACCCTGAAATTATTTAATCCTGTAAAAATACTCTCTTTTGCAATTCTCAGACATCCAGTCAAAACAGCAAAATACAACGCCGGATTTGTTTTCAATGCATTTCCAAATATATTTCTTAGCATCGAAACCATCTGCTCATAATATCCGTGTTCAAACGCCTTATCCAATGGCACGTCGTACTCATCAATCAGGATAATAACTTTCTTCTTATAATACTTTGTAAGCAGCAACGATAAATTCAGCAAACTTTGCTGCATGATATCCTCATCCAGATTTATGTCAACAAGCTGATTATACTGTCGTTTTTCTGCCTCTGTCAGTTTTTCACTATCTGCCAAAAAAGAAAACCTGATTGCTTCTCTCTCAATCACACTTTTTAAAGCCTTACAAGCGGACTCAAAGTTTAGGCCATCGACACCTTTCAAACTGATGGAAATAACCGGATACTGACCCATATGTTCATCGCACAATTCTTTTTCTTTTGTTATATTCAATCCAGCAAATACGGATTTGTCACGATCAATCTCAAAGAAATTCTGCAACATGCTCATATTCAGAGATTTGCCAAACCTCCGTGGCCGCGTAAACAAATTTACTTTTGCCCAATTATGCAGCAAATCCGCTATCATCATTGTTTTATCTACGTAATAATAATTCTGATGAATCAACTCATCAAAAAACTCGACTCCTATTGGCAGATTCTTTCTCATAGATGCCATTTTTCTGCACCAATCCTTTCCCAATACCATCTGACGCCGTCCTTACAGCTTCTGCATCATTACTTTGCACCGCTTCTTACAAAAAGCAATACCATACGCCAGAATCTCATTCCGTCCATCATTGCGTAAACGTTCATCATACCGCCGCTCTCGAATCTGTGAAAGTGCTTTTTCGCACATTCCTTCCAGTCCGGAAAACGCAGCAGAATATTTCAACTCAATAATAATTCCTGCATCCGGATCTTCCGGCTCGATGAGAATATCGCCAAATCCATCTCCTGACTCCGCATTCGATAAAATCAACCATTCCTCTTCACTGCGCAGCAATCCCAATAAAATACCATGATAAAAGTTTTCTTTCTGATCATCCCGCGCTTTTGTATCCATGATGCTGATCATCTTTCCCAGAATTCTCGTGAGCTGCTTTTCCATCATCTCTGCATTACCAGCCTCTAAAGCCCTGCAAAATTCCCCAACAGAATCATTCTTTTTCAACACAGTTTTCTTAAACCACTCCTGAATCTGCAATACAAAAATTTCCCTGACTTCTTTATTCGGAATGCATAATTTATAAACACCACGTTCCACACAGCCAACCTGTGTCAAATATCCTGTCGTAAATAAAACGCTCCACAAATTATCAATACTGGTATCAATTTCATCATAAGTCAGTTCCAGACGAACAGGTTTTTCAATTGCCTCACCGCAAACAAGCCGTTCGATCTCATCCCTTGTCGTCTTATCTGCCATGTCCACAAATCTTTTTACCAGACCATTTCCGCTGGTGTTCATCCAGTACGACTGCGGTTGTGCAGCTGGATCTGCCCGAAGCTGATCTACATGATTGATCACATCCCATGGACAATAAACATCTGCATTGCCAAAATGATAACCGTCATACCATTCCTTTGTCTCATCCATATGGTCTGCCAGACCGTAACTTTCCAAAATTTCCTTTACTTCTGCTTCCGTAAAGCCAAACTGCTCGTCAAACTGCGGATCCATAATGGAAAGTACCTTGAAATTATTCAATCCCGTAAAAATACTTTCCGTTGATATACGCAGACATCCGGTCAGAACCGCAAATTGCAGAAATTCGTTGGTCTTGAGTGCCATTCCAAACATCGATCGTATCAGTGATACCATTTCCCGATAATACCCATTCTGAAATGCCTTATCCAGCGGAACATCATATTCATCTATCAAGATAATGGTTTTCTTTCCATAATGTTTATACAGAAGTTCTGACAGGCGCTGCTGGGAAAATGTCAGTGTATCGTCATTCATTGCATATTGACCATTCTGCATGTCAATCAATGCCTGATATCTGCTTTTATCCTCTTCATCCAATTTTTCACTTTCCAATAAAAAGCGAAAACGTTTGGCTTCTCTTCCAACCAATTCCACAAACTGACTTTTTGCACTTTCAAAAGTAAGACCTTCTACATTTTTCAATGACAGGAAAACAACCGGATATTGCCCCATATATTCTTCGCAGAGTTTTCTATTTTGCGAAATATATAACCCGTCAAATAATGTCTTATCCGTTCCGATTTCAAAAAAGTGACGAAGCATACTCATATTCAACGTTTTTCCAAAACGACGCGGTCTCGTAAACAAATTTACTTTTGCACATCGATCAAGAAGCTGCTCCATAAGCTGCGTTTTATCAATATAATAAAAATTCCCCTGCCGAATTTCCTTAAAATCTTCAATTCCTACCGGTAATTTCAAATTTTGTGCCATGCGCTACCCCATTCCTTTTTTATATCATCAACTACTTTTCAAGTATATGTTCTTTCATAAATCATCTAGAAAATCTTTCCTGCTTGTTTTGTTGTATTTTTGAAATCAAGCATCAAGAAATTCTGTCGATCATTTTAGAATAAAGATTAGCTTTCGCCTTCAAAAGAA
>CAVEOS010000122.1:0-4030 GCA_963617435.1 Lachnospiraceae bacterium | reverse complement strand
CCACCCCTCAAGATTGAGGGGCAAGGGGAGTTGAATAGGCGAAGCCTATTTTTTACCTTGTATTATGAAAATGTGTATGATAAAATATTATTTAATGAGTTAAATTACTACAGTAAAGTGTAAAAATATATTTTGCTGTGTGACATAAGGAGGAAAAGACAATGGGAATGACTATGACACAGAAAATTCTTGCTGCCCATGCAGGACTTGATTCTGTAACAGCCGGTCAGTTAATCGAAGCAAAACTGGACGTTGTTATGGCAAATGATATTACAGGTCCGATGGCGCTGCCGATTTTTCGACAGATGGCAGACAAAGTATTTGATAAGGATAAAGTAGTACTGGTACCGGATCATTTTACACCGAATAAGGATATCAAATCCGCGATCAACTCCAGATCCATTCAGGATTTTGCAAAAGAGCAGGGACTGAAATGGTATCTTGTACAGGGTAAATGTGGTGTAGAGCATGCAATTTTACCGGAGTACGGTATCGTTGTAGCAGGTGAATGTATCATCGGTGCAGATTCTCATACCTGTACATACGGCGCACTTGGCGCTTTTTCAACTGGTGTAGGTACTACAGATATCGCAACCGGTATGGCAACCGGAGAACTCTGGTTCAAAGTTCCGTCTGCAATCAAATTTGTACTGACCGGAAAACCGGGTCCGTATGTCAGCGGAAAAGACGTTATTATCCACATCATCGGCAAGATCGGTGTAGATGGTGCATTATACAAATCCATGGAGTTTGTTGGTGATGGTATCGCAAACCTGACCATGGATGACCGTTTCACTATGGCAAACATGGCAATCGAAGCAGGTGCGAAAAACGGTATCTTTATCGTAGATGATCAGACAAGAACTTACATGGATGCTCATTCTGACAAACAGTACACCGCTTATGAGCCGGATGAGGATGCAGAGTATGATCAGGTCGTTGAGATCGATCTGTCTGAAGTCCGTCCGACCGTTGCATTCCCACATCTTCCGGGCAATGCAAAAACAATCGATGAAGTAGAGGCTATGGAGCCGATCAAGATCGATCAGGTAGTCATCGGATCATGTACAAACGGACGTATCTCCGATATGAGAAAAGCAGCAGCCATCTTAAAAGGACATACAGTTCATCCGGATGTACGTGTTATGGTTGTTCCTGCTACACAGGAAGTATACAAAGAATGTATCAAAGAAGGTCTTGTTGATATCTTTATCGATGCAGGCTGTGCATTCAATACACCAAGCTGCGGACCATGTATGGGCGGCCACATGGGCGTTATGGCTCCGCGCGAGAAATGTGTATCTACCACAAACCGTAACTTTGTCGGAAGAATGGGTGATGTAGATTCCCTGATCTATCTGGCTTCCCCGGAAGTGGCAGCAGCAAGTGCGATTGCAGGTTATATCGCAAATCCTGAGAAAGTAGGTGACAAATAATGAAAGCAGCAAAAGGACATGTATTTAAATATGGTGACAACGTAGATACTGACGTAATCATCCCGGCAAGATATCTGAATTCGTTTGACGCTCAGGAACTGGCCACCCACGCAATGGTTGACATCGATCCGACTTTTACACAGCGTGTACAGCCGGGTGATATCATCGTGGCAAGAAAGAACTTCGGATGCGGTTCTTCCAGAGAGCATGCACCGTTATGTTTAAAGACCGCAGGTGTAAGCTGCATCATCGCAGAGACATTTGCACGTATTTTCTACCGCAACTCCATTAACATCGGACTTCCGATCATTGAGTGCCCGGAAGCATCCCGTGAGATCGAGGAAGGCGATGAGGTAGAAATCGACTTCGACAGTGGTAAAATCTATGACCGCACAAAAGGAACCGAGTATCAGGGACAGGCTTTCCCGCCGTTCATGCAGAAAATCATTGACAGCGAAGGTCTGGTAAATTATATTAACAGCAAACGAAAATAATCGTGAACCATCAGGTGTTTTCCGGAAAAGTATCTTTTGTGTGATTAGGAGAAAAATTCCGGAAACACCGGATAAAAAATTATGTGAGAGTAGAAAAAAGCGAGACAGCAGACAGAAAGGAAGAAATTATGGCAATTTTATATGCAAATACCAGAGATGCATCAGAGAAAGTGACTGCCTCCCAGGCAATTTTAAACGGACTGGCAAAGCATGGAGGATTGTATGTGCCGACAGAGATCCCGAAACTGGACATTCCAGTGGAGGAACTGGCAAAAATGAGTTATCAGGAGACTGCATACGCAGTTATGAGCAGATTTTTAACAGATTTTACAGAGGAAGAGCTGAAAAACTGTATCAATCGTGCGTACGATTCCAAATTTGACACACCGGAGATCGCACCGTTAGTAGAAGCAGACGGCGCTTATTATCTGGAGCTGTTCCACGGCGCAACCATTGCATTCAAAGATATGGCCTTATCCATTCTTCCACACCTGCTGATCACAGCAGCCCGCAAAAATGAGGTAAAAGAGGATATCGTCATTCTGACTGCTACTTCCGGAGATACCGGAAAAGCAGCGCTGGCAGGTTTCGCAGATGTAGAAGGAACCAAGATCATCGTATTTTATCCGAAGAACGGCGTCAGCCCGATCCAGGAAAAACAGATGGTTACCCAGAAAGGTAACAATACTTATGTAGTAGGAATCCACGGAAACTTCGATCAGGCACAGACCGGTGTAAAACAGATGTTTTCTGATCCGGAGATGAAAGAGGAACTGCTTCAGGCAGGATACCGTTTCTCTTCCGCAAACTCCATCAACATCGGACGTCTGGTTCCACAGATCGTTTACTATGTATATGCATATGCAAAAATGTATGCAAACGGCAGAATCGCTGAGGGTGAGCCGATCAACGTAGTAGTTCCGACCGGAAACTTCGGAAATATTTTAGCAGCATTCTATGCAAAAAATATGGGACTTCCGATCGCAAAACTGATCTGCGCATCCAATGAGAATAAAGTATTATACGATTTCTTCCGCACCGGAGAATACGACAAAAACCGTGAATTTATCTTGACTTCTTCACCGTCTATGGATATTCTGATCTCCAGCAACCTGGAGCGTCTGATCTACCGCATTGCCGGTGAGAGCGCAGACGAGAATGCAAAACTGATGGCAGCATTATCCAAAGATGGAAAATATGTCATCACAGACGAGATGAAGGCTCAGTTAGAGGGCTTCTACGGCAACTACACAACGGAGAAAGAGACAGCAGAAGTAATCTCCGCATTATATGAGAAGACAGGTTATGTCATTGATACACATACTGCAGTTGCAGCCGGTGTATACGGAAAATATAAAGCAGAGACAAAGGATGAGACAAAAACGGTCATCGCTTCTACTGCAAGTCCGTTCAAATTTACAAGAAGCGTTATGGATGCCATTGATGAGAAGTATGATTCCATGACAGATTTCGAACTGGTGGACGAACTCTCCAAGATCGCGAACGTAAAAGTTCCGCAGGCTATCGAGGATATCCGCAGCGCAGAGGTACTTCACAAAACGGTATGTGAGGTTGAGAAAATGCCGAGGGTAGTCAAAGACTTTCTTAAGATTGGAGAATAATATAGCATGGTAGCAGCAGCCCTTAATAAAACAGGAATTTTAAGTATTGTGGATGTGATCCTGGTCATTTGCGGCATCTATTGTTTGGCGACGGTCGGAAAGATGAAAAAGAGTCATGAAATTCCACAGTGGCTGTTTTCGGAGCAGGAATTACGCCAGATACGAAAGTCGGATAAGTTTTGTGAGGAAATGGCGCCTAAAACTACGGTTTTTGGACTCATTTGCGTGGTGTTTGGCATTTACGGACTGGTGATAGAGCTGCTTTGGTATCAGAAAATCGCAGAGGTTGTTGGTATCGGCGTACTTCTGATCGGGATTGCGTGGTATTCATCGCAGTTGAATAAAGTAAAGAGAACATATTTATAAAAAGATACAATCAGAACGGTTCAGAGACAGAAACGAAAAGCGTGACTGTCTCTGGACTCAGCTTTGAGGAATAAAAACTTTTCGCAATAAAATTGCCAGAATTTAAGCAGAA
>CAVEOS010000121.1:0-4091 GCA_963617435.1 Lachnospiraceae bacterium | reverse complement strand
GTATAAGATTGCTGTAATAATTGCTGCCGGAACTGCAATATAAAAATTAATCTTAAATTTATCTTTCATCTCGCATCCCTGTGTTCTTGCAGCTACGATCGTGGTATCAGAAATAATTGACAGGTTGTCTCCGAAGAATGCTCCGCTTAAAACAGCAGCCAGAAGCATTGCCATATTCAGTCCTGCTTTTGCGCCTACTGAGCATGCAATCGCGCCAAGAGCAGCAACCGTTCCTGAAGAAGAACCTGTTGCCAGGGACATAAATGCTGCTACAACAAACATTCCCAATGTCAGATAGGCCGGAGGCATGATACTGAGACAGAAATTCACAACAGCATCCACACCGCCACTTGCCTTCGCAACTTCTGCAAATGAGCCTGCCAGAAAGCAAGTCATATACATAACCGCTACATTTTCATTCGCACAGCCTCTAAAAAAAGAATTCATCTTTTCTTCAACGCTGCCCTTATATAAAATAAACGCTGCAACAATTGCCGCAAATGCGGCAGTAGAAGCTGGAAGCTGATAGAACGGCTTTTCCACTCCCATTCTGTCCAGAATAATTCCTGTACCTACGATCAAAAATATAAAAAGGCAAAATGGAATCAATGCTATTCCACCGTTTCTTTCATCTCGTTTCCCATACGAAACTTCTCCCTTGTAATCAATGACAGAGTTTTTTAAGGCTGTACATATCCTGTCGTCTGCTCTTTAATAACGGTAATTCTTCTCTTACCTGTTCCTCATAATCAAGATCCAGTTCTGCCAGAAGTACACCCTCTTTTTCATCCAGCATGTCCACAACAGCTCCCCATGGATTTGTGACAACCGAATGCCCCCATGAAGTATATCCTGTAGATGAATCGCGCATCGGAGCACACCCCACCATATAAACCTGGTTGTCCAGAGCACGAGCGCGGAAAGAAATTTCCCAGTGTGCCGGTCCTGTTGTCATATTAAAGGCAGCCGGAACAAAGATTACTTTGGCACCATCATTTACTGTCATGCGGGACATTTCCGGGAAGCGAATGTCAAAACAAATGATCACACCCATTTTTCCGAATTCTGTATCAAATACGGTATTGCTGTTTCCTGCTGTTAAGGTATCAGATTCTCTGAAACTCTGTCCGCCCTTAACATCGATGTCAAATAAATGCGCCTTTCTGTGTTTACCGATTTGTTGCCCCTCGCGTCCAAAAATGTAAGTGGTATTATACACCTTTCCTTCAGCATCTTTCTCAGGCATAGATCCGCCGATCAGATAAACTCCATATTCTTTTGCATATTCAGAAAGCTGTTTCCATGCAGGTCCGCCTTCCTCTTCTGCATATACCGGAAAATTCTGTGTCTGATAAGGACAGCAGAACATTTCAGGCAAAATGACAAAATCCAGCTTTTCATCTTTAAGTTTTTCAAGATAAGCTCCAACTGCTTTCACATTTTCCATCTTATCTGCTACAGTCGGCATCTGTAATGCAGCAACTTTTATTTTCGCCATCTGTGCCCCCTTTTACTGAAGTTTTCCACGGCAGGCAATTGTAAGTTCTTTTTCAACCTCTCCGTTTTCGCCTATGAGATACATCTTGTCATAGAGATTCACAACCGGGCAGATATGTACCGGTACAATGCGCACCTTGTCGCCCACTTCTACTGCATCATGGAATTTCCTATTATAAATGATCGCATGTTCATCATACATCAGATCAATGTGTGTGTCCGGATAGTCAATAAGGGTTCCGACACCTTCCACAGCACAAATTCCTTCGCTTCTGCTCTGCATAGTCAGACCTTTTGCTCCTACATCCAGGATCACACGTTCTTCTGTTGGTTTGCTCATAACCGTTGCCAGTACAGAAGCTGCACAGTTCCAGCTGTTGTTTGTCGCATTTGCCTGAGAAGCATCCATGAATGGATAAGTTCCAGGACGGATTTCTGTAATTCCTTCCAGAATTTCGGAATCATTTGCCAGAGATGGTGTTGAACCGATACTTACTATAGAAATGTCAAATCCATGATCTTTGCACATATTTGCAAATTTCAATGTACGTTCCTGCGCAATCACAGATTTTCTGCGAGCAGTTTCAACATCCGGTGCGCTGTAGCTGTCTCCGTCATGGCTGAATACGCCTTTCAGTTGAATATGCGGGCATTTTTTTAGATAATCCAGAAGTTTCCGGCACTCATCTTCTTCAACAATTCCGGAGCGACGTTCACCAACTTCGATTTCAATCACACACCTGGCAGGTTTTGACGCTTTTGCAAAGGATTTTTCGATCATTTCTGCCTGTGCGATAGAATCCAGACCAAATTTGATATCGATTCCTGCATCTGCCAGCTTCTGAATTCTCTGATATTTCTTTTCTCCGACAATTTCATTTGCGATCAGAATATCCGTGAGACCAGCCCCTGCCATCACCTCTGCTTCTCCGACTTTTGCAACTGTAATGCCGGCACAGCCAAACTCCTTCTGTTTCAATGCAAGTTCCGGTGTTTTATGCGTCTTTGTATGCGGTCTGAGACCTACATGATGTCTATCTGCATAATCCTGCATTTTACGAAGATTTTCTTCCATACCTTTACGGTCAATAATGAGTACCGGTGTGTCTAATTCCATGTAATTCATAAACGCTCCTTCCTATCGTCTGTCAGACAGTTATTTTGTCAGTCCATTGCTACAACTGCTTCAATTTCACAAAGGCATCCATTGTAAAGATTGTTTGCCGGTACCACAATACGTGCCGGTTTGTGTTCTCCAAAGTAGGCAGCGTACTCTTCATTTAAATCTCCCCAGTATTTAACATCCGGAAGATATACACGGCACAGAACAACTCTTTCTTTGGAAGCGCCTGCTGCCTGAATAACATAATCAAGATTCTTCAGCGCCTGTCTTGCTTCTGCTTTGATTCCGCCTTCCGGAACTTTTCCTGTTTCAGGATTGATTGATAACTGGCCGGAAATATAAAGAACTCCGTTGTATACCATTCCCGGCGTATAATGTCCGCCATCTCTTACAGAATATTTTGTTTCTACCTTCTTGATTTCGTTCATTTACGTGTCCTCCGTATATTTTTTTCTACGGCAAATATAGATTTTTTTCTACGATCGGTCAATACTTTTTTCTACAAAAAATGCATTTCAGCGTTTTCGAAGATTTTTTTCTACGGTTTTTGTACATTTTGTATAAGTTATTCTACGAATAGCTTCTTGTCCAGAAAATCAATTGACTTGTCATAGAATAAAATCTATAATAAACAGATAGCAGGAATTAAATTTTTATATGTGCAAACATTAGATATGATTTTTTCAATGAGGGAATTTATAATGATCCGATCAACTCTACAGCCTTATGTACCTCTGGCCGATATGCTTGTACGTATATTTGGAAAAGGATGTGAAGTGGTGCTGCATGATCTGACAGATCCACAACATTCTGTTGTATATGTTGCAAATAATACTGTCACCGGCCGTCAGATTGGTGAAAGTTTCAGTTCTCTGGTTGACCAGGTATTGCTTTCACCTGATTTAAAAGAAAATTCCGTTTCCAATTATTATTTTCACACAAAGGATGGAAATGGCGGCAAACTGATCCGTTCTTCGACACTTTTGATACGCAAGCCGGATGGCTCTCTGGATGGCGCGCTCTGCATTAATCTGGATACAGAACCTTTTACAAATATGATTGAATTTCTGAAAGAATATCTTCCGGAACGTTCGGCAGAGCTTTCTACTTCCATCGAAGCTGACACTTCTCAGATAAACACGCAAGATAATGTTTCTGTTATGGTATCCTCTCTCATCGATCATATTCTGAGCGATATTTCCTCAGACTCCACCAGAGAAGAACGCGTGGAAAAAATTCGTTTTATGGAAAATAAGGGGATTTTTCTTATGAAGGGAAGCGTAGAACAGGTTGCTGATAAGATGGGTGTAAACAAAGTTACCATCTACAGTTATCTTGATGAAGTGCACGGAAAACGAAGATAGAATTTTATATCAGGATCAGGATTACGAATATCGCTGAACAACTACAGAAAAACGCCCGTCCCGCACGGGGACAGGCGCTTCTCAACAAACTCGTGGACGGTACAGGA
>CAVEOS010000120.1:0-4099 GCA_963617435.1 Lachnospiraceae bacterium | reverse complement strand
GGAGGACACAATCATGACATTCTTCAAAAGTTTATATACAAGAGCACAGGAAATGAGCGCAGAACAGATCTTAAACAGCAAAAATATGGCAAACACATTATCAGCAAAAGAGGAAGCTTTAAAAGAAGCATGGAGAAAAGATCAGAAAGCTCTTTTCGCAGAGGCAATGCAGACAGAAGATGACAGCACAGAGGCAGCTTTACTTCACAAATTCTGCTAATCGGTTGATCCGATAAACCTATCATTCAGATACCCACATGAACAAAGAAATTATCTTAATCCAATAAAATACCTTCCTTTAAAATTTTAATATTCTGATATTCAAAGTTACCATGCTCTGAATATTAACTACTGAAAAGAGTTTCATTTATCATTCCCCGCAAACAATGATAGCTGGAACTCTTTTTTGTTTATCAAATTTTTTCCGAAAAGAACACACATTCTGAATATTCCTTGCTAAAAAGCTTTTATTCATGCTAATATAAATGCTAAGCATCTTACTTACAGATTGTATGATTTAGAAAGGAATCATATATGTGGACAGAACGCGATATCAAAGAACAGGCATATAACGAACAGACTTTTTACCGTGGAAAACTTCTTGAAAATACAAATGGCATTCTGGAGTTTTCAACCTTTGAAACAGAAGGTGTATATGGCGATCCGGAGTTAAATTTACGTTCCCGCGTGCGCGGAAGCAATCAGCAAAATTACGATGTAGAAATTACGCTTTTTTTTGATGATAATGAAGAATTGGAAGATGTACAGTACTATTGTCCCTGCATTGCATTCTCCTCTTATGACGGTATCTGCAAACATTGTGTAGCAACAATTTTGTACTACATGCATAATCAGGAAAAATCTGTTTCCACACCATTTTCAGAACCTGTTTCTTTTGAAAATACAGCTGCCAAAAATTCTTCATCAGCGAATTTATCCGCAGCTTCCCGTACGGAAAACGCTTACACAGAACCCTTTTCCAAACATCGCACCGACAACAGCATGCAGCAGATTCTACAGCGGTTTGGAAATCAGGAAAACTGGATGATCACCGACGGTTCCCTCATGGGAAAAATCCATTTGGAACCGACACTGCATCTGGATTACAACAATACTTCGGTATCTCTGCGGATTGGAAAAGACAAAATGTACGTGGTTAAAAATATCCCGGAGCTGGTGCAGCATGTAATGCACACAGAAATGCACAGTTACGGAAAACAGCTTGCATTTGTTCATCAGCTCAACGCATTTGATGAAAACAGCCGTGGTCTGATGGAATTTTTCATCCGTCAGTTTCAGGATTATAACTACTGGTACAGCACAGATATCCGCAATTTTACCTTAAAAAACGAGCTTCTGGATGCCTTTTTTGATACCATTTCCGAGACCGGAACTCTGGTGGATCCATCTGTGAAAAAGCAGGAACTCTGGTATCCGACCACGGAAACTTATCAGAAAAACCTGCAGATCACAGCAGTAGAAGACGGCATCAACCTGTCCCTGGAACCGGTTCCGTCCATTGCAAGCCGTGACTGGAATTACATTTTTAAAGATTATAAAATTTATCGGACCAGCCGCCGTACCCACGAAGCCATCAACCTGTTTGAGGACCGTATGACAGGGTGGTGCCGCGGAGAATCCTTTATCGCCGAATCAGATCTGCCTCTTTTTACCCGGGAAATGCTTCCGGAACTTGAAAAATCCTATCATGTTATAATGGACAGATTTTCACCGGAAACTTATCTGCCGGATGAGGTTTCTTTCCGCTTGTATCTTGATCTGCCACAAAAAGATATCATCACCTGTGATCTGGTGGCCGATTATGGAACTGACCGGGAATATCATGTATTTCACTCCGATAAAATACGGCAAAACCGCAATATCCGGGAAGAGGCTAAAGTGGCTTCCCTGATCTCCGGTTACTGCAACGCCATGGATGATCTGACTGGTCTGCCAGCCATAGCGGAAGATGACGGCATGATCTATGAATTTCTGACCCGTGGTCTGATGGAATGCGAAGCCGTTGCAGATGTATACATCTCGGACCAATTGAAAAAAATTCAGGTCATCCAGCCGCCAAAGGTATCTCTGGGCGTATCGCTAAACGGTAATTTACTTGATTTTGATCTGGAATCCGAAGGTATGAACCTGGAGCAGCTGGCTTTTCTTCTGTCAAAATACGACCGGAAAAAGAACTTTTACCGGCTAAAATCAGGGCAATTTGTATCTATGGAAGAGGGCAGTCTCGACACGCTGGCCCAGCTCCAGCAGGGACTTATGCTGACAGAACAGCAGCTGGCCTCCGGCCATATTTCCCTACCGAAATTCCGCGCCCTTTATCTGGATGCACAGCTTCGTGACGACGAATCTGTACCGGTAAACAAAAGCCGTGGGTTCCGTGAGCTGATCCGCAATATGCGCACCGTCGAAGACAGCGATTTCGAAGTACCGGAAAAATATGTTAAAATTCTGCGGAAATATCAGAAAAAAGGCTATCTGTGGCTGGAAACCCTGCATGCAAACGGTTTTGGCGGTATTCTTGCCGACGATATGGGACTTGGAAAAACACTGCAGGTCATCGTATTTTTGTATGCACATTATGTAGAAATGGCACAAACTTCAGCAAACACGCTGATCGTCTGCCCGGCTTCCCTAGTCTATAACTGGGCGCAGGAATGTCAGCAGTTTGCACCGGAACTTCCTGTTTTTACGGTAGCCGGAACCGCCTCCGAGCGAAAAGCACTTCTGGCATCTGCCTCCGACGGAAAAGGACGTATTTTTATTACTTCCTATGATCTTCTACGCCGGGATATTGAACTATATCAGGCAATATCCTTTGATTATCAGATCATTGATGAAGCACAGTTTATCAAAAATGCCACCACAAAGGCAGCCCAGGCGGTCAAACAGATTGACTCCCGGTTTCGTCTGGCCCTGACCGGAACTCCGGTGGAAAACAGACTGGGGGAATTGTGGAGTATTTTCGACTATTTGATGCCGGGATATCTTTTTTCCTACTCCAGATTCCGGGAAGAACTGGAACTTCCGATCATGCAGCAAAACGATGAAGATGCACTACATCGGATTCAGAAAATGATTGCTCCGTTTATCCTGCGCCGTCTGAAAAAAGATGTATTAAAAGATTTACCGGATAAACTGGAAAAAAATATGTATGCACCGATGGAAGGAGAGCAGAAAGAACTGTATCAGGCCCATGTACAACGGCTTCAGATGCTGCTGTCCAAACAGTCTCCGGAAGAATTCAATCACTCTAAACTGCAGATTCTCTCGGAACTGACAAGGCTGCGCCAGCTTTGCTGCGATCCATCTCTGTTATATGAAAATTATTCTGCTGGATCGGCCAAACTGGAGCTTTGCATTAATCTGATCCAGAATGCTACGGAAGCCGGACATAAAATACTTGTATTTTCGCAGTTTACAACCATGCTGGATTGCATTGCTGACCGATTGAAAAAAACAGATATTCCGTTCTTTTTGCTGACTGGTTCCACCTCCAAACAGGAGCGTATTCGCCTGGTCACAGAATTTAACGAAGGTGATACTCCGGTATTTCTCATTTCCCTGAAGGCTGGTGGTACTGGATTAAATCTGACTGCAGCGGATATTGTGATTCATTATGATCCATGGTGGAATACTGCAGTGCAAAATCAGGCCACGGATCGTGCGCACCGTATCGGACAGAAGAACCGGGTGCTGGTTTACAAATTGATTGCCAAAAATAGTATTGAGGAAAATATTATTAAACTGCAGAT
The DNA here is from genome assembly GCA_963617435.1 of Lachnospiraceae bacterium. GTDB lineage: Bacteria > Bacillota > Clostridia > Lachnospirales > Lachnospiraceae > Eubacterium_I. The sequence goes on along the minus strand of CAVEOS010000120.1, from coordinate 326 downwards.
GCAGAAAGCGGAACTGGCCGAGCAGATTCTGAGTGGGGATATGCTTGGAAATCCGTCGTTTTCCAAAGAAGAACTGTTGGAATTATTGCAGTTATAAAATTTTTCCGTTATTTATTTTTGGGTTTTTTAAGTTTAGTTTTCTTCAATCGCTCCTTGAGAAAAAATTTCAGTAAGTCTTAATTTACACGGTGAATTCGTAAATTTTGTCCCCTACATTACTTACCATACAAACGTCTATTTTTTCAAACGGATATTTATAGGCTAACTTACGGACATATTTGGGATTTCCAAACTAACGGACATTTATAGGCTAATTTACAGACATA
>CAVEOS010000119.1:0-4232 GCA_963617435.1 Lachnospiraceae bacterium | reverse complement strand
CCGTACATTGGCTTCTGAACTTCTTAACTAAACGGTATTTTCGATATATAACAAGTTACAGTTCAACCATTTCGGTCAAAATCAGTTAACTAAATGACATTGCTTAATTTTTATGCCTAGAAGATTCTAACATGCTTCCCATAATATCTCAACTTAATTTTTTATGAGTATTTGTTTTCTAATTTCTAAACAGCCCCAACAAACCTAATCCGGTTATTTTTCAGATGTAATAAAAAATCGTATTTTTTCCTTCATCATGCACTATGCAAACAATCCTTCCAACCAAGTCTGAGCTAAATTAATCCAGCTCTGGCACTCCTTTTGTACACCGATTCCGTTGGCACGACAGGTTTCTTCATTTGCCAGAGAAAGTCCATGACCGCCTACCGGGTAAATATGTAATTCTGCGGAAACGCCCTGCTGCAGACAGGACTGGAAAAAGTACAGCGAATTTTCCACCGGAACGGTATCATCAGTTGCTGTATGCCATAAAAATGTTGGCGGAGTGTCTGGTGTCACCTGATTTTCCAATGAAAGCTCTGCCTTTTTCTCCTCATACTGATCACCAAGCAAATTTCTAAAAGAACCTTCGTGTGCTTTTTCCCCGGAAATGATAACCGGGTAGCACAATAATAAACCTGCTACACGGAGCTGTTCTGGATTTTTTTCCATTCCCATGAGTTTAGTTAAAAACGGACTGTTCCATGCAACGCCATAATTAGCTGCCAGATGTCCGCCTGCGGAGCATCCCTGTACCACAATCTTCTCCGGATCAATATGGTACTCTTCTGCATGATTTTTCAGATATAATACGCTCTCTGCCACCTGCTGCAATGCTACCGGATAACGCGCCGGGCTGACGCTGTAGCGCAAAATGGCAACATGGTAACCCATGGCAAGAAAACGCATGGCCATTGGTTCTGCTTCTCTATCTGAAGTCATTTCGTAGCCACCGCCCGGACACATCAAAATAACTGGGCGTTTTTCATTTGGACGCATCTCGATGGAACTGTCCAGAAAATAAGTGTATAAGTAGCCGACGGCTTCTGTGCCGCGGGCTTGGATTTTTATTTTGTTGTGTATCATATATTTCCCCCTGTAAACTTATCATTCATGTGTTCATTCGGACATTAATTAGGACATTAATTCGGACGTTTTGTCAAAACTTCTTTCATTATCAATACTTTATGACGTTCATACAATCGTCCCTTGGCATTTTACTTTCCATAGATCAAAGTGCTTTTCTAATCTTCTCAATAAGTGTAACATCCGCAGGCAACCATTCCACATCGTCTAACACCTCTCTGGTCAGCCATCTTGCAGCCTCATGCTCTTTCAGCACTAAATCACCATTTATGATTTCACACCAGAAACAATCCATCGAAAGATGAAATCCCGGATAATCATATTCCACTGTATCAAGGAATTCTCCCACGGCAATTTCTGTTTCAAGTTCCTCCATAATCTCTCGTTTCAATGCTTCCTGCGGAGTTTCACCGCTTTCTATTTTTCCTCCGGGGAATTCCCATCCGCCTTTAAATTCACCATATCCTCGTTGTGTTGCAAAAATGATCGGCTCTCCTTTTTCATGTACTGCCTTAATCACTGCCGCAACAACTCGTACTATTTTCATCTTATTCTTCTTCCTCCATTGCGTTTCCGCTCTGCAAATATCGCAATAAATCCTCTCTTACAGCGGTATGCATTCGGAACTTCAATTTACAAATTGGCTTTAATATACCTCTGTTATTTTTCTTTTGATCTTCATAAACATCCACAACATCAAACTCTCCCATATAGAAAAAGTTATTTTCTGCATCTGTCTTCTGAACCAGAAGGTGTTTTCTCGGTGCATTTAAAACCTTATCCATATACGCACCATCCAATTTTTTATCGATCTGAGAATCCCATCTGAAAATAACATTATCTACAAATTCATCCGCATAATCTGGTTTACCATCAACATACTGTTTTTCTGCATCCGTATTTTCTTCCTTGTGATATGTAACAAAAATAAATACATCGTCACCCAGTTTCGTCATTCCATACATTGTGGAAGATAAGTCTTTTCCTGCATCCATAAGCAGACTAACATCTCGTCTTGAATATTTTTCATACAAAACGAACGGACTCTCTTTACTATATTTCTTACAATATTTATCCTTATATCTGGTCAATCCAACAGCTACGATATCCTTTACCTGCGCATAAAAATCTTTATGTGCCAATCGTTCCGCATAACTTGCACCTTTCGCCAAATAACCTGTTCCGTCTGACTCCAAGATATCAATGTGACAAAATTTCTCATATTCCGTGCTATTTGTAACGAAGGCGCCCTTCAACACATCACAAGCTGCATCCACTTTCTTCTTTGTGATATCATATCCATAGCGTTCTTTGCAGCTATCAATCACTTCTGAATAGGAAACCCGATTCTTTTCTAAGAAAAGACGCAGAATCTCCAATTCATCCGGTCTCACACCACTCAATATAGTCTTCGACAAATATTCCAATGTCCGTTTTTCCTGTTCTGTCAAATGAAATAATGCACCATCATTCTCCATTCGCTCCACAAATTGATAGTAGGTCTTATACTCTCTGATGATCACCAATGGATCGATCTCATCATTTTCGTAAAAATCAATAAGCCTTGGCCGTCTTCCAAGCCGATTCTTCAAATTAATATACCCATCCTTGATCAAAGATTTGAATGTACCTGACTTAATATTGTCAATTGCGCTAAAAATCTTATTTTTAGATATCTCATCAAAATGAACCGTAGATGCACCTGGAATCGTACGGTTTCCGCTGATTATATATTTTCGAATCACATCCGCATTGTAGGTACGGTCTCCTGACAAAGCAACCGGAATCATAAAATTATTTTTATAATTACCAATAAAATCTAAGATAACAACGTACTCCTTGCCTTCCGCTTTACGGAGTCCACGTCCTAATTGCTGAATAAACACAATTGGTGACTGTGTCGGCCGCAGCATAATAACCTGGTTGACCTCTACAATATCAATTCCTTCATTTAGGATATCCACCGAAAAAATATAATCCAATGGTTGCAGCTCATTTGTTGCATCCTCTTCCTTCATGGCCAGCCTTTCAAATGCCGTCTCTCGGATTTTTTGCGGCGTTTCATTGCTAAGTGCTATCGTTCTATAACCACGTGCGTTAAACATCTGCGACAAAATTTCGCATTCTTTGTTTCTACTGCAGAATATCAGACCCTTTACACGATCTCCGCTATAGCCATAATATTCTGCCTGTTCAATCACATGTTTTACACGTGCTTCACTAGTCAGCAGATTAAATTCTGTATCTGAAAGTGCTCGACCCTTTAAGGCATTATCATTCACTACGGTAATATCACTGATTCCAAAATAATGAAATGGACACAACAAATTATCTTCCATTGCTTTCTGTAAGCGAATCTCATGTGCTATCTGATAATGAAATAATTCATATACATTTCGCCCTTCCAGATGATCATCACGTTTGTCCGCTGTTGCCGTCATACCCAGAAATAATCTCGGAGTAAAATATTCCATTACTTTTTGATATGTATTTGCCGGACTATGATGTGCCTCATCCAGAATGATACAGTCAAATGCATCTTTTTCATATTGAAACAAATGTTTATCTCTGTTTAATGTCTCAATCATGGCGAATACAAAGTCACAGTCATATTCGTGTTTTCCATCGCCCACAATTCCCATGGAAACAGAATGATTGAATATTTTTTCAAAGGATTTCTTTGCCTGTTTAGCCAGCTGCGCTCTGTGAACAAGAAACAATACTCGTTTAAATCCCAATTCGCGCATTGCGAATGCGGATGCATATGTTTTTCCAGTGCCTGTGGCAGATATCAGTAGCGCTCTCTTTTCTCCTTTTTCAATGATTTTTCGAAGATTTACAATAAATGCCTCCTGCATGGAGTTCGGCTTTAATGTATATTTTTCAAAAGAAGGAATGGTATCTTTTTTCGCCACTTCCCGCTGATGTTTTATGATTTCATATCGCGCTTTATATATCTCATAAAATTTATCAAAATCTGATGCATACTCAGAATGCCAGAGATTATTAAATTCCGCTACAATCTCTTTTGCCACTTCTCCCTGTTCGGTAGACAAGATTTTTGTATTCCACTCAATATTACTGGTAAGTGCAGTGCCAGTCATATTTGAACTTCCAAGAATAATCCGATAAACTTCCTCTTTTTT
>CAVEOS010000118.1:0-4367 GCA_963617435.1 Lachnospiraceae bacterium | reverse complement strand
CACTGATGTAGAAGATATCAAAGAGGAGCATCGCATACCTTATGAGATGTTGAAAGCGCAAAATGTAAAAAACGTAGTGGTATGTCCATTATTTTACAAAGATGAGATCAGGGGATTTTTTGGCGTGGACAATCCACCGATCAGTGATTACCGAGCACTGATTACTTTCCTGAATATGATCGGAACGCTTCTTATTTCATTTTTGAAAGTGCGCAATTCATTTAGAAATTCGAATAAACTGGCAAAACTGAGCAGTTATTCCTCACTTTCAAAAATTTATGAATCTATGTATTTTATTAATGTGCAGTCGGGGAGATATCATATTGTAAAAACGACAGCACAGTATGATGGATATCTGGAAAAAGATGTCAGAAAAATAGGTGAATATGCGATCCTGGATGATTTTTGTGGATATATCGGGCGTATTGCGGACAAAATATGCATGGAATCACGAATGAAAGAATCTCTGGAGTTTATAGATCTTCGTACGGTGGAAGAACGGCTTCGTGGGAAAAACAGTATCGCACATGAATTTATAGATAAAAGAAGAGGCTGGTGCCGCAGCAGGTTTATTCCGGTAGATTACGATGAGGATGGCAGACTTTTACATGTGATTTACTGTATTGAGTCTATTGATGAAGAGAAAAAACGAGAGAACCGTCTGCTTTATCTGGCCCAAACCGATCTGATGACCGGATTGTGTAACCGTGAAAGCGGAGAACGAAGAATCAATGAATTTTTGCAGGAGAGAACAGGCGGCTTACTTTGCCTGCTTGACTGTGACAAATTCAAAGCTGTAAATGATACATATGGTCACTCCGTAGGTGACAAGGTGATTATTGCCGTTGCAGAAAGCCTGCAAAGATCATGTCGGGAGAATGATGTGCTCCTGCGCCTCGGCGGCGATGAGTTCGCGATATTTATGCCGGGTCTGTTAGGACAAAAGTCGGCAGAAAAATTCTTTGACAGACTTTTCGAAAATGTTGGAAAGATTTCCATTGAAGAAATGCAGGGAAAACATGTCGAAATAAGTTTAGGTGCATGTTTCTATGACGGATCCGAAAACGTTTCCTTCGATGAACTGTACAGGAATGCTGACCGCGCAATGTACCAGAGCAAAAAGAAACAGGGATACAGTGCAACGATTTACGATGGTCAGTAAATTAGATAGGGGCTAATATAGCTGTCTAACTGAAGAATGTAAAAAAAGATATATATCATAACGTAAATGGCGCCAAATTTATTTTTTTTTCTTACCGAGCGATTATTAGCCGGGAAGACAAAAATAAATTTGGTGCCTTCATTATATAAAAGATTTAATTCGCAAAAGAATTTTTCATAGCATCCAGAAATTCATACGGCACAGCCATATTTCCCTTTCCGCTGCCAAGATGAATATACGGCTTATTAGCACCATGAAAATCCGAACCGCCGGAGAGCAGAAGCTGATATTTTTCCGCCATCTCCCGAAAATCCTTTTCATCAGCCCCCTGATTGCAGGAATATACCGCCTCAATGCTGTTCAAACCTGCGGCCACAAGTTCTTCCATCATGGCAGTCAGCTTCGCACGTTTCATTTTATAAAGGCAAGGATGCGCAAGAATCGCAAGCCCTCCCGCCTGATGAATCAGAGCCACTGCCTGCATCGGAGTGATCTTATAACGGTCCACATAGCATTTGCATCCGTCACCGATATATTTGTCAAATACCGTTTTCAGATCTTTTACCTGTCCGGAATCCACCAGATATCTGGCAATGTGTGGACGAGCGACCACGGTATCAGGATTCAAACGATACAGATCCTCTGCGGTGATCTGAAAACCTTCTTTCTGGAGTTTTTCTACCATTTTCAGATTGCGGTTGTCGCGGTTATTGCGGAATTTTGCCAGTTCTGCCTGAAGTTCAGTATTTGCAGGATCAATGAAGAGTCCAACTACATGGATTTCCGTTCCGTGATATTCTGTGGAAAGTTCCACACCCGGAATGACTTCAAGATTAGATGCTTTGCCGGCAGCAAGCGCTTCAGAAACTCCGTCAACAGTATCGTGATCAGTTAATGCAAATGCGGAGAGTCTACATCGTTTTGCTTCTGCGACGAGTTCCGTCGGGGTAAAAGTACCGTCGGAAGCAGTAGAGTGTACATGTAAATCAATTGTTTTATTCATAGGAAGCATGTCCTTTCTATTTATGTATTATGCTGATAGGCATTTATCTGCCAGAGTTTTCCTGACAAATGAAAAAACACTTTTCTAAAAAACATATGGAAAATTATTTCAAAAATAGTATAATAAAAAAGTAAAATTTATGCAAGAAGGAATACGGAAACCAAATTTATACTATATTTTATTACTTCTAAGACAGTGGATGTGAACGGTATCAAATTTATCTGTGAAAATGGATAAAAATATTGAAAAAACCGGTTGACGTTGAAAAAAAAGTATGGTATAGTATCAGAGTTGTTGAAGACAAAGTAGAGTATCCACTCTCACCTCGGCGCAAATGAGCGACCGGTGGTTATTATTCAAATACTTTTGATTTGATTGTGGATAGTCTGCCTATCCACTTTTTTTATGGAGGTGCAAAACCATTAGCGATTTAATGATTAATGAACAGATCAGAGACAGAGAAGTTCGTGTAATTGGTGCAGATGGTACTCAGCTTGGTATCATGTCTGCAAGAGAAGCGTTCAAACTGGCGCAGGAAGCAGAGCTTGATTTAGTAAAAATCGCTCCGACTGCTAAACCGCCTGTTTGCAAGATTATTGATTACGGAAAATACCGTTATGAAATGGCGCGCAAAGAGAAAGAAGCTCGCAAGAAGCAGAAAATTGTGGAGATCAAGGAAGTGCGTTTGTCACCGAATATTGAATCCAATGATTTAAACACCAAAATAAACGCAGCCAGAAAGTTTATCACAAAAGGTGATAAGGTGAAAGTATCCCTGCGTTTCCGTGGACGTGAGATGGCTCATGTTCAGAACAGCAAACACATCTTGGATGATTTTGCTGAGGCGCTTTCTGAAATAGCGACAGTGGAGAAGGCACCGAAGATGGAAGGCCGCAGCATGACAATGGTGCTGGCCGAAAAACGCTAATTAGACTATTTATCAAGGAGGAATTTCATTATGCCAAAAATGAAAACCAGCAGAGCAGCAGCAAAACGTTTCAAAAAAACAGGAACAGGACAGTTAAAAAGAAATAAAGCTTATAAGAGTCACATCTTAACAAAGAAAAGCGCTAAGAGAAAAAGAAATCTTAGAAAAGCAACTATCACAGATGCTACTAATGTTAAGAACATGAAGAAAATCTTACCGTATCTGTAAGATAGAAGATTAGGAGGATGACGTAAATGGCAAGAGTAAAAGGCGGATTAAACGCAAAAAAAAGACATAATAGAACATTAAAACTGGCTAAAGGTTACAGAGGAGCAAGATCCAAACAGTACAGAGTTGCAAAACAGTCTGTAATGCGTGCTCTTACAAGTGCTTATGCAGGAAGAAAACAGAAAAAGAGACAGTTCAGACAGCTCTGGATCGCTCGTATCAACGCTGCAGCTAGATTGAACGGTTTATCTTACAGCAAATTCATGTACGGCTTAAAACTGGCTGACATCGAGATCAACAGAAAAATGCTGGCTGAGATGGCTGTAAATGATGCAGAAGGATTTGCTGCATTAGTAGAAGCTGCAAAAGCTAAATTAGCTTAATCTATCAGAGTAGAGTATATCTGATAAAAACAATATCATTTGTTTTCTGGTTGTGGAATCATATAGTATGATTTTACAGCCGGAAATAGAATGAGTCTACGCGATTTTAATGTGTAATTGTGTATATTTGACAGAATTATATAAAAAATCAAGAAAATTAAAAAAGTGTTGACAGCAAACAATAGTTTCTGTATAATACTGATTGTTGTGGTTCGTTGGTCAAGCGGTTAAGACGTCGCCCTCTCACGGCGAAAACAGGGGTTCGATTCCCCTACGAACTGTTTAGATTTTCAAAAAGTAAATAAGATATGGTTCGTTGGTCAAGCGGTTAAGACGTCGCCCTCTCACGGCGAAAACAGGGGTTCGATTCCCCTACGAACTGTTTAGATTTTCAAAAAGTAAATAAGATATGGTTCGTTGGTCAAGCGGTTAAGACGTCGCCCTCTCACGGCGAAAACAGGGGTTCGATTCCCCTACGAACTGCTCTGTTTTTTATAAAACAGCCCAACCCGAAAGATACTGCAGGTAACAGATGTTGCTTGCAGTATTTTTTTGCTTTATAGGAAAGACCGCCGGCGGCGCTTTCTTGAATAAAAATGGCCCGCGCGGAGGCGGGCACAACGAATAGACGATTCTTGGATTAGAAAATATAAAAACCTTCTT
>CAVEOS010000117.1:0-4447 GCA_963617435.1 Lachnospiraceae bacterium | reverse complement strand
TTTCTGCTTAAATTCTGGCAATTTTATTGCGAAAAGTTTTTATTCCTCAAAGCTGAAAAATAAAGCATCTCCTGTGTTTGTTTTTGTGTGGTCTGTTTATACAGGAAATGCTTTATATTTAATAGTATATGAAATTTAGAACCCGTAGTTTACGTGACCCTGCAGCCAGATTCTGCCTTTAAAGCGGCGTCCAACTTCCGGCTCACCGAGGAGATCTTTCTGGTTGATGCAGATATCAAAAATCAGATTGTTGCAGTTTAGCGTCAAAATCCAGAGCTTTTCATTGCTCAGATTATTTTCAGCCTCATAGAAATTCAGGATTTCTCCGAGGACAACGTACTGATCGCTTTCGATACCATACGGAATAAAACTACTCTCCACGATGGAAAGGACATCTTCCTTCATAACACGTCTGGAAAGGGAGGAATACAGATCCATGTCGTTCATGGTCAGGTTTTCCATGGCACCTTTGTTTCCGTCCCGGGCCTGTTTCATCAGATTTAAACGCTGCTCTGAAGATTTTTCTTTGTTTGCCAGCTGTTTGCTTGTTTTCATAACCGGCAGCAGGATTTTTCCACCGGTGGACAGGCCAGCCAGTACTGCATTTTCCGGTCCCCGGGAGGTGTGAAAGGCATATTTTTTCTCCTGAAGGATGTCAGCAACATTTTCAATGTAAAAAATAAGTGTGACACCCAATTTTAATTCATCACAGATTCCGGCAAAGGCTTCTTTTCCGCCATGGCGCTCGATCTCAATCGTTTCATTGGTAGTGATCTGAGAACCATGCAGATACGGATAATAATATTCCATACGGAATTCTTTGTCGTTGATGAAGTTTCCACAGACGGTAATGCCGATATCAGTTCCAAAACTTTTGGAAAAACATGCAAATTCGTTTTCATACTCGTCATTTACTACGGCCTGCTCGTCCGGACGATTTAAAATCGATTCCAGTACGGGGTACAGTTCTGCATTTTTTGTAAGATCGCGAAATCCGATGGATCTTAAAAATGTATGTATCATAGATTATTTTCCCTGTTCATAAGTATCTGCCAGTGCCATTTCGAGAGCTTCTTTTTCCTCATCGGCAAGCATGATGACAGAATGTCCGTCGATAATTTCTTTGATATAAGTGTAGCAGCCCTCTCTGCTGTGCATTGCGTTGATGATAAAACCATTGTTTTTGCGGTTTAACAGTGCCAGGGAGAAGGATAATTTGCCACCCATCTCATTGAATGCGTCATATTTTACCAGACCAACTTTCTGGTAAGTGTTATCTAAGTGGTCGAGTACCATCTGTACTTTTGCCTGAGTTTCTTCATCCGAAGCGATGAGGTCATCTACCTGATTCAGGCGTTTGACTAAGGTGTCTTCCAGAGAAGCGGCATCTTTTCCACTCATAAATGCTTCATAGCGTTTTTTCAGTTTGCGCATCTTGATTCCGTTTACGATCATGATGATGATCAGAATCAGAACAAGAGCAACGAGACCGGCGGTGATCACATCAAGGCTGATGCCGGTCAGATCTTCGATATGTAATTTTAAATAATCCAATGTTTCATCCTCACTTGTCTTTGAAATGTTGAGAACAATCAGGGATTTATCTGTTATTCCAGAGTATTTATCTTCAGTTTCTGGCAGATGTCAATTTCTGATGTCCTGCAAGAGTTGCTGGGTTACTGAATACTCTGAATAAGCTCGATCAGGCGGTTTAATTCCTCCTGGGAGTAATACTCGATTTCAATTTTTCCCTTTTGATCGTTTTTCTGGTGAATTTCTACTTTTGTGCCGAAAATTCGTTTCATCTGTTCTGCAAGATCAGCATAAATAGCAGATAACACAGGATCTTTCTCTTTTTTCAGAGGAGCATCCTTTTCCTGCAATAATTTTCTTACCAGCTTTTCAGTCTCACGTACACTGAGTTTTTCATCAAAAATACGAAGTGCGATCTGATGCTGCATTTCTTCGTTTTCAATGCTGATGAGGCAGCGTGCGTGACCGGTGGAGATCATTTCGTCAATGACCATCTGCTGTACCTGTTTGGATAATTTCAGTAATCGCATGGAGTTGGTCACTGCTGTTCTGCTTTTTGATACTCGCTCGGCAATTTCATCCTGTTTTAAATGAAATTCTTCCATTAATCTGCGGAAGGCCTGTGCTTCCTCGATAGGATTTAAGTTTTCACGTTGAATGTTCTCAATCAGGGAGATTTCTACGATCTGCTGTTCGTTTAAGTTACGTACGATAACCGGAACTTCCTTCAGGCCTGCCAGTTTTGCTGCTCTCCAACGACGTTCTCCGGCAATGATCTCGTAGTAGCCGTTTTTCTCCTGAACTAATAATGGCTGGAGAATTCCATACTGTTTAATAGATTCTGCCAGTTCCAGTAAGCCGTCTTCATCAAAATGTTTACGTGGCTGTTCCCGGTTCGGTTCCACCAGAGATATTTTTACCATAGTATCCGGTGTCTCTGGAGCTTCTTTTTTTGAACTTTTCTTTTTGGCTATACTTGCAGCTTTCTCTTTGGTAGCTGTCGCTGCATGATCAGTACCTACTTTATTGACGAGCAGGGAATCTAATCCCTTGCCCAGTCCGCCTTTTTTTGCTGCCATATTTTACTCGTCCTCTTCCTCTCTGTCAATTACTTCCTGCGCAAGTAAGCGATAGCTTTCCGCACCGGTTGATTTGCTGTCATATACGTTGATCGGTTTTCCATGACTTGGTGCTTCTGCCAGACGTACATTCCTTGGAATAATTGTCTTGTAAATGGTAGTGTCCAGATTTTCTTTGACATTTTCCACAACCTGAAGTGACAGATTGGTACGGGCATCGTACATGGTGAATACAACACCTTCCATATGTAGAGAAGGATTTAATCGTTCCTGTACCAGATTGATGGTATACATCAGCTGGGAAAGGCCTTCCAGTGCATAATATTCACACTGAATTGGTACCAATACAGTAGAAGCGGTTGTCATAGCATTTACCGTCAGCATATTTAAGGAAGGAGGACAGTCGATAATGATAAAATCATAGTTATCTTTTACTTTTTCAATTTCGTTGCGAAGTACATATTCACGATTTTCTACGTTCAATAATTCAATTTCTGCTCCAGCCAGATTTACATTGGATGGAATCAGATCCAGATAATCAAATTCTGTGTGAATCAGTGCTTCTTCAAATGTGCATTCCCCTAAAATCAACTGATAAATCGTATTTTCACAGTCGTTTTTGTCTACACCTAATCCACTGGTGGTGTTTCCCTGGGGATCCATATCAATGGTGAGTACTTTTTTCTCGGCTTCTGCTAAACATGCGGAAAGATTGATTGCTGTGGTTGTCTTTCCGACACCGCCCTTCTGATTTGCAATTGCAATAATTCGTCCCATACTTTTCCTCGTTCCTGTTAATTTATACTCGTTCCATATTATAATAAAGAAAGAATACATTTGCGATAAATATATTTATGATACTCTTCTATATATAATATGGTTTCGATTCACATAAAAATATACGAATCAAAATTGTATTACTTAGACGAGTATAGCACTTTTTAAATTAGATATCCAGAGAAAAACAATGTTTCACGTGAAACATTTATGAAAATTTGGTAAAAATAAATAGATACTTAAAAAAATTGAAGGAAAATATATTATTATGATGCTGTACGAATATAAAGAGGTGTATGTGATTTTAGAATAATGTTTCACGTGAAACATTTTAAAATAATGTGAAACATGAAAAAGTATTTGTATCTGAACCATCTATGGATTATAATATAAATATTAAGACAATATTTGATATTACTCACTATTCTCAGAAGTGGGAATAGTAATGCAGACTGAGATGAATGAAATTAATGCGAAAGGGGTTTATTGATGAAAAAGCATATTAAGAATTCAGCGTTATTATTATGTATTGTGGCTGGTCTGCTTGTCATTATAAATAAGTTGATCAGTGTATTTTCACATATGACAGATTATCTGCCAAATGGCGGAAAATATTATCATTGGAAATATGGAAACATATATTACACAAAAAATGGTAAAGGAAAACCAATTTTACTGATTCATGATCTGGATCCAACATCCTCTTCTTATGAATGGAAAGCAGTTATTAAAAAGCTGGCTGAAAATCATACTGTTTATGCCATTGACTTATTAGGTTGTGGGCGTTCTGAAAAACCTAATATGACTTACACCAATTACTTATACGTTCAGCTTTTGAATGAGTTTATTCCGAATGTGATCGGTGAAAAGACAGACGTGATTGCAACAGGTGATTCCCTCTCCTTTGTAGTGATGGGATGTCAGATGGAAGCAAAATATTATGATCAGATCATTGGTGTATGCCCGACAGATTTGTATGAACTTGCAAAAGCTCCAGGCCGTAGAAAAAATATGTTGAAGTTCCTGATTGAGCTTCCGATTATCGGAACCTTTATTTA
>CAVEOS010000116.1:0-4668 GCA_963617435.1 Lachnospiraceae bacterium | reverse complement strand
ACTCTCATAAAAGCTGGTCGTTTCCCACTCGCGCAAAACTCGCAAAACTCGGTCGTTCTCTGAATCGCTTGCCGCAGAAAAAGTCTCCGATTTCTCCATTTACACTATAACGCTTATCTACATATACTTTTATTTCATGTTCAACGTAAATAGCGCCCAAATTTATTTTTTCTTGAAGGGCGATTGTTAGCCCGAAAGACAAAATCAATGGGGCGCTTTCATTAAATAAATTTTTCAACCGCAATATTCCACGTACTACCTTCGTCCAATCCCTGTTCTGTGAGCCATTCGTCTTCGACTTCCAGTCGACGTGTCTCACCATTTTCATTTTCTAATATAACCAGACATTTTAATTTTTCTCCCGGCAGCCGTTCTTCACAGCCAAAGTCTGCCTCTGCGATCTGCTTGATTTTCCACATACAAATACTCTCCTTAATACCGCTTATAAAATCATGCAATATATTGTATTCCCCTGCATTTGCTTAATTCAAAAGCATAGTTATCGCAATCAATATCATAATCGCGTGCCGCATTTCGGGCAGAACACAAAGTCTTCGGTGGTCTCATACCCACAATTTGGGCAGCGTTTATATCCACCATAACGATACCCCGATCTGCCATTTCCAACTTTTTGCAAATGTTCCGGCAATATCCGCACATCTTCGCCACGCTCGATTCTTCGACCAATTTCCCTATCCAGTTCATACAGTGTGTTACAACAACTGGTCTGCACATAATAGTGCCTGTTCCATTTGAAACACGGGATAAAAAACAGCGACAACACGGTGTATGTCATAAACACCTGAAACCGTCCGTATCGTCCACACACGCCACAGATTTCTGTCTGGTTATAATCCATATTTTTTCTTCCATCTGTGATTCCCATCATAAAAAACATTTTTCAATCTCCTGTTGTTTTTGTTGATTCAGTTCGATATTTTTTCATTATGCTGAACTTTTGTTTATAACAAATTTTAACAAATCGCTGCTATTTTTAGTTCAACACATGTTCTTTATAGTTACTTTTAATTTCCGTTTTCCAAATATATCCAATGAGAAATCCCAATTAAATCCACTCGTAATCGCCGCCAGTTACTGCTAACGAAAGTAACGCATCCATACGTTCCACATTTTCTGCGCCTTCTACTACTTCCAACAGTTTTGCCGTCTCTTTTGCTACCGGCATTTCCTCATCCGGACCGATCTCCATATCCGGTTCTTCCCCACAGTACGGGCACACCAGCTTAGGTCCGATCTTCAAAGATAAAAATCTGCTTGCACATTCTTCACATTCATAAAATCCGCACATTTCTGTGCCATCCGGTACATAATACATTCCATTCAACCTCTATTCTCAATATCTTATTTCTACCAGACAGATATCTCCCTGGCAAAGTTTTGTCCATTTACAACTATTCTATCACACTATTCTTTTTCAGCAGCTTTGTGACCGTTCGTATCAGAATTCCCATATTCAAAGGTTTCGTAAGATGTGCATTCATCCCTGCCGCCTGACTCTTTTTCTGATCTTCCACAAACGCATTGGCTGTCAATGCAATGATCGGTATCGTTTCCGCATCTAGCCGTTCCAGTTTTCGAATGGCCTTTGATGCTTCCATTCCGTTCATAACCGGCATCATGATATCCATCAAAATGACATCAAAACTTCCCTGCGGATGTGTGGAAAATACATCCACTGCCTCCTGACCATTGTGCGCACAGGTAACTTTTGCTCCCTGTTCCCGCAGCAGTTCCGCAATAATTTCAATATTCAGGGCGTTGTCCTCAACAAGTAAAATTTTTACACCCTGAATACCTGTCTGTGAATCTACCGCAATATTTCCAGTCACATCTTCTTCTGACGCAATTTCAAATGGCAACGTCACACAGAAAGTGGAGCCCACTCCCACTTCACTGGTCACTTCAATGATTCCACCCATTTTGTCTACCAGTGATTTTACGATCGCCATGCCAAGCCCGGTTCCATGATAAACGCTTCGCGCATCTACTTTTTCCTGTGCAAACGGGTCAAACAGATGTTCCAGAAATTCTGGTTTCATTCCAATACCGGTATCCTGAATCGTACAGCTGTACCAAATCTGATTTTCTTCCTGTTTTTCCGTCTCCATCTTACAGGAAATCGTTCCTCCCGGACGGTTATATTTCACTGCATTATTTAAAATATTTACAAATATCTGGCGTACATGTAACGGTCTTCCATATACATACGTATGTGAAATATTCATGTTGCAATCCTCATGAACCACAGTGATCCCAGCATCTTTGGCCTGAATTTCAGTCAACGCAAGAATATCTCCCGCCAGATCACACAAGTTAAACGCTTCATGCGCAAATTCTACCTTGTCATCTTCTAACTTGCTCATATTCAAAATATCATTGATCAAAGAAAGCAGATGTTCTGCCGCTACCCTGGCATTTTTTCGATACTGCTGCAATAAATTCTGATCCTGTAAATTGCCGTCCTCCAGATCCAGATACCCGATAATTCCATTTAACGGAGTACGGATATCATGGGACATTCTAGATAAAAATTCACTTTTTGCCTTATTTGCCTGCTCTGTTTCTTCTTTTGACTTCTGCAACTGCTCCTGATAATCCAGAAGTGTGCCAATATATCTTTCCTGTCTTCTGTAATTCATTCGGAATCCTGCCACAAGGCAGCTCAAAAGCAGCACGCTCAACATGTATGTCACATAAAAAATTTCATTTTCGCTTATAACATATTCAAAGGATCTGTTTTTTGTAAATTCCGTAATCCATTTATCCTGCAGGCGGCCAATCGTGCCATCCAGAGACATTTCCTGCAAAACAGTATTCAGCTGATCACGCAGAGCCTCATTATCATCCCGAACCGCCAGCGCCGGATAACTCTTGGATATAACAAGACTTGGTTCCAGCCGAAATCCATTTTTTTCAATGATCTTGCTGGCCACGGCGCCATGACAGATTCCATAATCAACGTCGCCTTTTTCCACCGCTTCCAGAATCTCTGTATTTGTTGAATACTCCACATATTCGCACTGCAGATCATACGTCGTTTCGATAACAGAACGCGCCATCAGCGCAACTTTCTTTCTAGCCAAGGCTGCTGCACCGTCAATCTTGGTTTTACCGTACACTTTCAATTCATCCGAGCATACCGGAATCGTTCGAAGTGTTCCGGCCATATTGGAAAAAATCTCCAGCCCCAGCAGTACATCCGCATCTCCGTTAATCAGATTTTCTCTGCTGCTGACCCAGTCTGCCGTGATAAATTCCGGCCGCATTCCAATTCGATTTGCGGCTTCTGTCATCAGCTCAATATAAAGCCCTGACAACTCGCCATCCTCATTATAATAAGAGTTCGGGCAAAAATCATAATCCGTCGCGATCCGCAAAACCGGTGCATCCGCCGATGCCGTCACCTCTGTTTCCATTACAGGATCCGACGAAAACAGCCCCATCTGAATCGCCGTAAAGAAAACCGGCACTGTAACCCCCGCAATTACCAGCAGTATCAGTATCCAATCCATTATCTTTTCTGCTGTTTTTCTCATTGTATTTCCCCATATACTTTCTTATTCAGATCATCTTGTTACTTATTTTGTGCGTATAAGCTTTTTATTCATATAGGTAATAAAAACGTCATTTATTACTTATAAGTATAATCTTTTTCTGAAAAAGTGTCCATGGGAAAATACGATTAGCAGCAACTATTTGCATATGATTGCATAACTTCATTAGACTCAGCCTGCTTACTATGTCTTTTTTTATTATATTACATATTGTGTTTTTGAATATATGCTAACAATCCCTGACAGCCTTCCAGCACGTCATCGTAAGTCTCATCAAAATTTCCCGTGTACCACGGATCTGCAATGTCACCTTTGCGATCTGTAAAATCCAGTAACAAATGAACTTTATGATCCGGATCTCCATGTACAAAACGCTCCATATTGCGCAGATTATACTGTTCCATTGCGATGATATAATCATAGTGTCGATAATCTGCGCTTGTCATCTGTACAGCGTATTTTCCATCCACGGAAATGCGGTATTGTTTTAATTTGTTGCGGGTTCCACGGTGTACCGGGTTCCCGATTTCTTCTCTGCTGGTTGCTGCAGAGGCGATTTCAAACTGGTCCGCGAGACCGGCTTTTTTTACCAGGTCTTTCATTACGAATTCTGCCATGGGGGAACGGCAGATGTTGCCTAAGCATACGAATAATATTTTTATCATAGTTTTGTTTCTCCTTAATTTTCCCAGGAATGCCCTGTTTTGCAAGGGAACTTGGAATTTTATCAAATACTCTGAAATTACAGAATGTAGCAAATCAGAGCAAAATTGAGCAAGCTGCTACTACCTGTTAGTAGTAAAAGGGAAAAGCTTACTACTAAGGATTTTTCTCTTTCTTCTCATCACATTTTGATATTTCGAAAATCTATTTTTAATAAAAGTCTCTCAATAATTGATTTTCTATAGCCGTGCTCAGATAACACACAAATCTGACTTCTGATGTTATTGCCAGTATACGCCGCCTTTTTGCACCACGTCAATTGAATTTTTCCTGCCATTTTCTTCATAAAAAAAGAATCGGAAATAACTTTCGATTCTTTTTTAAGTGCGCCTTGCGGCGCACGTTTCTAACGGGTGAAAGTCCCTAATCC
>CAVEOS010000115.1:495-4764 GCA_963617435.1 Lachnospiraceae bacterium | reverse complement strand
CAATATATTCTATAGTAACCACTTTAAATTCCTTTCTACTTAATTGTTTCGTATTACATATCTGAATAATTTCTCACTCTGCGTAAAACGTAATATACTGCACATCAGGCTCCACATACTCCGCACACATAATCCTACATTCCACTTTATAAACACCAGGTCTCATAGCAACAAAATAGCAGCCGCCCATACCTTCACTTTGTGTATGGAGAATACTCTTTATGGAAATATCTGCCGTATCATTCTCAATACAGATATCATATCCCATTGACATAATTGGATGATAATTAGACAATAGATCAAAATCTGGCATGAGTGGTTCACTAATACTTCTAAGAGCACTCATCCATGAATCCGAAAACTGAACTGTTGTCTTTAAATAAGCCTCTTCTATCGGATTTTTAGGAAGATCCGGAGCTTTCGGTTCTTCCTCTCCATCTACATCTTCAAATTCTACTAAATGCAAACCATCTGGTACTGATATCATAACACGGATATCATTTGCCTTTGCAGTGCCTTCATTAGAAACCCAACATCTTGCTGGAACACCTAAACGCATTTTTTTATAAAGATTACATGCGTTTACATAATTTTCCAAACTTTCTGCTGTTGGTAATTTTTTATTATATAATTCAATTTCTTCTTCTGAGACCATTGATTTTACCTCAATCGGTACCTCTTCCCATGCTAACGGCGCATATCGCATTCGCAACATATCAATATCAGTCTCATTTATTTCGGGAATTTTCATCGTAATTCCACCCTCTGAATTATTGTGAGCATTTACGAGATTTTCATATAAAGGAGATTCATCATCTTCATCTGGTGTCTCCAACTCAAATGATACTTTTAACTTAGGAACTCTCGTTTGTACCTGGCTTTTCAATTGATCATTCTCATGCTCTAATTCACGCAATTTTTTATTTAGTGCAAGCAATTCCGCATGGCTTTCCTCTATATTAAAAGAATCTGCTCGAACCCATCCAGGCCTTTTACTTTTCAGAAACTGCTTGAAGAGTGCATTCATTACCTTGTTTGCCAAATCGTCTGTAGATTCCCACCATTGCACAATTCTGCCGGTTTTTACATCTTCGATAAATTTCTCCAATTCCTGTGGATGCTCCCGTTCAATATCTGATGCATTAACTTTTACAGAATCAGCTATGATAAAAGCCAATACGGGTATTCCACACGCTTTTGCATATCGATATTCCTTCTCCGTATAACTGATACCTGCATCTGGTCCATTTTGTATCAGGCTACCATATCGGTGTCCAATAATAAGCACATAATAATCTGAACTGTCAATCGTTTCCTGAATCACTTCCCATTGTTCTTCATCCGCTGCACTAAAAAGTTCCATGCCAACAGGAAAATGATGCATGGTCAAAATTGTATCCTGAACTTTCTTTCTCTGTTCGACCAAATCTGTATGTAAGTGCCTCAAAAGATGACGTAGTGACGAAGTAAGTTCATCTTGATATATTGTAGGAAACAATATATTAAGGAGGCACCGCTATGGCAAGAACAAATCAGGAAGCAGTTACAACTTTTGGAGAAGTTTTGCATCCTGCCAATACAAATTCATTTCAGAACCGTATTTCATCTAACGATAACCGGTTAATGATTTATTTTCAAGGTATGAAGATCTACATTCCAGACAATTTTCAACCGGATACGCTTTTAACATTCCTTCAGACATTGAAAAAGTTATGATGAAACGGATTGCACAGGGAGCTGCAAGGATTTTCCTCGCCTGTGGATATACAGATTTCCGTAAACAGATCCCGGGGCTTGTTGCAGAAGTCACACTCAATTTCAAGCTGGATCCGTATAATGAAGCATACGTTTTTATTTTCTGCAACCGTAGAAGGGACTCCATAAAAGTTTTACGTTATGATAAAAATGGATTTATGCTGGCAACGAAAAAGCTGTTGGACGATATGAAATTCCAATGGCCAAGGACACCGGATGAAGTAAAAGAAATTTCATTTCAATAGGTTGAATGGCTCCTGCAAGGTCTGGAAATCGAACAAAAGAAAGCTCATCATCAGGTAAAAATAAACCGTGGAAACAGCTGCTTTTGAGCATCGTGATTATGCACAGAGAAACGCCCGCTAAGCCTTTAAATTCGGCACTTTTTTGAAGTGGAAATGCTCTTGAAATATAGAAAAACACCACTAAAAATGGTATAATATTTCCAGTAAAAAACACGGAGAAAAAGGTATGACTGAACACGAAGAACTGCTGATGCTGAGGGCACTCGCAGCAAAACAGGCACAGGAACTGGAAGCCAGCAAAAAGCTCATTGCACAGCACGAGGAAAAGATCCGCAGACAAGATATCCAGATTGACAATATGATACAGGCACTGCTCCATGCAAGGAAAAAGCTGTTTGGAGCATCCACTGAAGTCACTCAGGTGGATGGTCAGTTGTCGTTATTCGAATCAGTACAGGAGCTTGCGGAACAGTTAAACCTTTCCAAAGAAAAAATAACCGTGAAACCATACACCAGAACTGCACGCCAGCCGGGAGTGCGTAAAGAGATGCTTGCATCTCTTCCGCAGGAAGTTGAGGAATATGTGATCCCTGCTGAAGAAACCTGCAGTATCTGTGGTGGAAACTTAAAAATAGTTGGCAAACGGATCGTACGAACAGAGGTTGAATTCCGTCCGGCAAAACTGATCGTAAAACAGATCGTCCAGCAGGTGGCAAAATGTACGGAATGTGGGGAAAAGGGAAGCCGATATGTAAAAAGCCATTTCCAGAAAGCGGCTGTTCCGGCACCTGTGTTATTCCATTCCATTTCAACCCCATCGCTGGTTGCACAGATCATGTATCAGAAGTTTGCAATGGGACTTCCCCTTGCAAGACAGGAAAAGGACTGGTACCGTCTCGGTCTGGTATTATCCCGGAGCAATATGGCAAACTGGATCATAAGGTGCAGTGAGGAATGGCTGGAACCGGTTTACTGGCGGATCCACCAGAAGATCCTTGGATGCGACCTGATCCATATGGATGAAACCCGGATCCAGTGTAACAAAGAAAAAGGGAAACTTCCAAGCAGTGAATCATTTATGTGGGTAATGAGAAGTGCCGCAAGTGAAGATATCCAGGCCGCATTTTTCTTTTATTCCCGCAGCCGGAGCGGCGATAATGCCAGAAGCCTGCTCAAGGACTTTCACGGATATCTGATCACGGATGCGTATTCCGGTTACGACAAAGTACCGGATGTAAAAAGGGCATTATGCTGGTCACACGCAAGAAGATACTTTATAGAAAGTATCCCATTGGATTCAAAAGGAAAAGAAATCCCCGGTTCCAAAGGTGCGGAAGGAAGGGAATATATAAATCTCCTTTTTAAAGTAGAGGATGAGATTAAAAATCTCCCTTATGAAGAGAAGGTACAGAAGCGTCAGGATGCATCACAGCCGATCCTTGATGCCTTTTGGTCGTGGATTGAAAAAACTTCTGCAATGCATACCACAAACGAAACTCTCACAAAGGCGCTGGGTTACTGCCAGAACCAGAGAAAATATCTGGAAACATTTCTGGAAGATGGCCGTATCCCGATCAGTAACAATTATTGCGAGGCAAACATAAAACCATTCGCAACAGCAAGACGTGCATGGCTGTTTGCAGATACACCACGCGGGGCATTCGCAAATGGTGTGCTGTATACCCTTGTGGAAAGTGCCCGTGCAAATGATCTGGATGTTTATGAATATTTAAAACATCTGCTTACAGAAATGCCGAACAACCATCATCTGGAAAATCCGGATGTGATTGATCGATTATTGCCCTGGTCAGAAGAATTGCCAGAACAGTGTCACTTAAAAAGAAGCAGAAAAAAGTGCCTAAAATGATGATGCAGGCAGTATAGCAAAAGATTTGCTATTTTGCACTACGCTATCTTTTGGGGCACTTACAATCTGTATATGTCGAAGAAATAAAAATTTGATATTTCTTTTCCATGACATAAATACCTCCTTAAAACTGCTGTTAATATTATATCATGCTTTAGTTCAAACATAAACATCTTATCTAGTTTTAACTGTATTGAAAAAAGGAAGCCTATTACAGCTCCCTCTTCCTTACACCTATTCTACTGTTCCTTCATTAATACTTCACATATCTGAGTTTCCTCATAATCTGGTGCAAACTGTGCTGCAATCTGATATATCTGTTCAATCATAGTTTGATCAACCTCTATCATATCTGAAGTTTCTTCTGCTGTATAACCTTTTTGAATCTTCTTCACCGTCTGA
>CAVEOS010000115.1:0-485 GCA_963617435.1 Lachnospiraceae bacterium | reverse complement strand
CCGTCTGATTAATTATGCGCAACAAATCTCCTCGCTTCAATCCCTGCTCCAGTCCATGATCAAATTCAGCTTTTCGAAGCTTCTTTTCTTCCTCTTCTTTGTTATATTCAAATATACTCACTACAATAACCTCCGCCTTATTCTTTACCAGAAATTCTTTCAGTATATTTTTCTGAATGCACTCATTCACAGCCCGGTCTACAGCATCTTCCAACTGCATTGTAGCTGTGTAACTACGTACTCTTGCCACATATTGTGCATACTCTTTTAAAATCTGACATTGTTCCATCAATTCCCTGTTATGCCCTTCATTTACATTCAACGTTGTCACCTTCAATTCAAGGCTTGGTTCTCCATTCAGATTTTCAAAAGCATCAGACAAACGATTTTCCCACTGTTCTTCTTTCTTCTGTGTACCATTATAAAACACCAGGAAATTCGGTGCAGGAATTTTCTGTAACGCAGATGAATACAAAGATTTATGA
>CAVEOS010000114.1:0-4777 GCA_963617435.1 Lachnospiraceae bacterium | reverse complement strand
TACCGCACAAAAAGCGTACAGGAGTTTCGTTTTGAATTAAGTCAGGGCATTCGCAATCAGATATTTTTTGCCACTTTCGTGAAAAATATCGAAACACACATAAAATCAAACGCTATGACACAACACATCTTAAAGACCAGCCAATCAGTGACCGTACCTTCAGCCGCTTCCGCGAACGGTTGTACAACTACGAACGCGCAACCCAGATTGACCTACTGAAGGAGGAGATGCAGTCGCTAAATGACACCTATGCACGGTTCATGAAACTAAACAGCTGCATCAAGCGCATGAATAGCCTAATGGTGGCATCGAACTGTAAGCACATGAGCCGTTTGGAGATTATCTATACTACGGTACACAACGCTATCAGATATCTTCAGAAGCAGGATGCCGCTGATCGTATTCCGGAGGAACTGAAACACTACATTGATCCTGATGATTTGAACAAGGTCATTTATTACTGCAAGAGCGACGATGTCGACAGCCGTTTGGATAAGGTGATCCAAGAGGCCACTATCGTTCGTGATATCCTTGATACAGAAAGCTGGAGGGACAGCTCCGAATTTCAGCTTCTCCTGCGTGTTCTTGATGAGCAGACACAGATCGATGAAAAGGGCAACATCCGTCCAAAGAAAAAGGCTGATATCAGTTCTTCAAGCCTGCAGAATCCATCAGATCCTGATGCTACATTTCGCCGTAAAGCTGGCAAGAGCAACAAAGGTTATGTAGGCAATCTTGTCGAAACTGTCGGAGAAGAAGGAGACAGCCTGATTACCGACATCCGGTATGAAAAGAATACTCATAGCGACTCTGCCTTCTGCGAGGAATATCTCAGCAATCGAGAAGATGATTCGCCCAATGAGATCATGATCACCGACGGAGCCTACAACAGCACCGACAACCAGAAGCTGGCAGAAGCAAAAAACGTTAAGCTTGTGAGTACAGCCTTGACCGGACAGACTCCGAACCAGATCTTTAGCAGGTTCATCCTCTCCGATGACGAAACAAAGGTTCTCAGTTGCCCTGTAGGGCATACACCTGAAAAATGTACTTATTATCCGAAAACTGGCATCTGCCGTGCCCAGTTTAGCCGATGCCATTGTGAGAACTGTCCACATCGTGAGGAGTGCAAAGGCAAGCCACAACGAAAAACATATGCTGTACATATCTCATCCAAGATGGTGGCTCGCGCCGCGTATGCAGAAAAGTTATCAACAGAGGAATATCGGACGCTTTCTCGCATGAGGAATGCTATCGAAGGAATCCCATCGGTATTGAGACGTAAGTTCCGAGTAGATGAAATTCCGGTATTCGGCTTGATAAGATCGAAAATGTTCTTCACAACCAAGATCATGGCATACAATTTCGGCAAGTTCATACGTAGCATGGCGAAACAACGGGCGAACTCTGCCCAAATGGCAGCAACAACGTAAAAAATAAGGTGATAGAGTCTGTTTGTTAAGTGGTATAAACAAAATCTGAGAATCATGTACTGACGCAAATTCAAAAAATGAACAAATCACATTATCATACTCTCATGATTTTTGCGCACTTTTCAAATTTGACACCTGAACCAAAATTGCTTTTTTGTAGGTAAATAGAGAAAACGAAGAATCCTGTCAGGATAAGCGATTTAGCGAACGACCGATTTTCACAAGGTTTTGCGCGAGTGGAAGGCGACCAGCTTTTATAGGAGCCGAGAACGAGCGCGATGAAACCGCCGTGAAACGAGGGTAGTGAACGACTAGCTATCCTGACAGGATTCTTCGTTTTCTTTTAACAAAAATAAAAATATTAAATTTACATCATGACACCACGATAATGTTCGTGTAGCGTTTTAATACCACATCCGAAAGTTTTTCCGTGATGATCTGAGCCGATTCAAATGTTCCAAACCGTATTGGATTCACCTGATGAAATTTGGTACTGTCACACAGCACATATGATTTCAGACTGTGCAGCATGGCACATTCTTTGATCTTGGCTTCATTGATCTCCGGTGTGGTAAATCCAACGGCCGGAGACGCCCCGTTGGTTCCCATAAAGCACTTTGTAAAATTGAATTTCTGCAAACTTATACATGCTTCATTTCCAACGATGGCTTCTGTGGCAGCTTTTAATTCGCCGCCCAGAATAATCACATGAAATCCTTTTTCTGCCAGCTCCAGCGCATGTGATACCGCATTGG
Source organism: Lachnospiraceae bacterium (assembly GCA_963617435.1). Lineage (GTDB taxonomy): Bacteria > Bacillota > Clostridia > Lachnospirales > Lachnospiraceae > Eubacterium_I. The sequence continues at coordinate 2,589 of CAVEOS010000114.1, read as the reverse complement.
TCACAAAAGTTGCCGTTTTTTCCATAATGAACGGAATCATGCAAGCCGTTGTCGTACCGGCATCCAGATATACAAAATCATGTGGTTCGATCAGAGAAGCTGCAAACTGTCCGATCTGCTGCTTCTCATCCTGATATAATCCTTTCCGTTGTGACACCTGCTCATCTTTTGTGGCGAGATTTGACTCTGCCAGCATGGCACCGCCAAACACCTTGACCAGTGCACCTTTTTCATCCAGCGTATTCAGATCCCGTCGGATGGTGGATTCTGAAGCGTCAAAATATTCCTTCAGCTCCTGAACCGTCACACTGCCTTTCAAGGTAAGCAGGCGTAATATTTCCTCCTGCCTCTTCTCTGTTAACATATAACCAAAATCCTCTTTTCCCTTATCAATTACACTTGATTATTAGTGCAGCCATTTTTTCAGAATTTCTTCTCTGTTTGCGCTGCTGTCTGTCTCGCAGATCAGACGGCGAATGGCCAGCAGACGTCCCGGGGATACGGACAGCTCGTCGATGCCCATGGCCAGGAACAGTTCTGTCAGATCACTGTCTGCGCCAAGCTCGCCACAGATACCACACCAGATACCTGCTTTGTGTGCATTCCGAATGGTCTGATTGATCATACGAAGTACTGCGATATGATGTGCGTCAAAGAAGGAATCCAGTGACTGGTTCTGACGGTCAATTGCCAATGTATACTGTGTCAGATCGTTGGTTCCGATACTGAAGAAGTCTACTTCTTCTGCCAGCAGATCACTGATGGTTGCAGCTGCTGGAGTTTCGATCATGATACCCTGCTCCGGGGTACCATACGGAACATTGTCTGCATCCAGCTCTGTTTTTACTTCTTCCACGATAGCTTTTATCTGTGCGATTTCAGATAAAGAAGTGATCATTGGATACATGATCGCGATGTTACCAAATGCACTTGCACGGAACAGCGCACGCAACTGTGTCTTGAAAATTTCCGGTCTGGTCAGGCAGATACGAATCGCACGTACTCCCATGGCCGGATTTTCTTCTTTGGCCAGTTCAAAATAATCTGCCTGTTTATCTGCCCCGATATCAAGGGTACGGATGATGACACGTTTTCCTGCCATCGTCTCTGCAACTTTTTTGTATACCTCAAACTGCTCTTCCTCGGTCGGATATGTCTCAGATTCCAGATATAAGAACTCACTTCTGAAAAGTCCGATACCTTCTGCACCGTTCTGAAGCACAAGGGCCAGATCTTTGACATTTCCGATATTGGCATAAGTTAAAACTTTTTTGCCATCAAGGGTAACGCTTTCTTTATTTTTAAAGGTCTGAAGAAGTTCTTTTTTCTCTTCTTCCTCTTTTTTCAGAGCTTCCATTTTTTCCATGGTCTCTGCATCCGGTTCCACGTAGATCACACCGTGATTTCCGTCTACAACAGCCAGTTTTCCGTCCAGATCATCTGTCAGCTCCATCTCCGTGCTTACCAGCGCCGGAATTCCCATAGTGCGGGCAAGGATTGCGGTATGGGAGTTTACGGAACCATGTACTGTTACGAATGAAAGCACTTTGTCTTTGTCAAGCTGAACGGTCTCACTCGGAGCCAGATCGTCTGCCAGAATGATTACCGGCTCATCCGTAACGACTTTACTCTTGTTCTCACCATTTAAGTTCGCGATCACACGCTCGGAGATATCACGGATATCTGCCGCACGCTCTTTCATATAATCATCGTCCATCTCCGCAAACATGGAAGAAAAATGATCACTTGTCACTGCTGTTGCATACTCTGCGTTCACCTGCTGGGTGCGGATGATGTTTTCTACAGAATCCTGATAATCTTCATCTTCCAGAAGCATCTGATGCATTTCAAAAATAGCTGCATTTGCCTCGCCGACCTCTTTGACAGCCTTGTCATACAGCTCTCCTAACTGTGCCTGCGCAGCTTCCTTTGCATCCTGAAAACGTTTTACTTCAGCTTCCACATCCTCAATTTTCTGACGTGTTACCTGCTGCTCACCTTTTTTGTATACACATAAATGTCCGATGGCAATGCCGCCAAACACACTTTTTCCCTGATATACGTTCATACCAAACTTTCCTTTCCAAAAAAATCAAAAAAGCTGTGCACGCCAGATGTTTTCCACCGTACACAGCCTCTCTGGCTCAAAATATCTACCAAATATCCTTCATTGAATGTCTCGAAACATCCTTTTACCAAATTGTCTCTTTGTACTTTATCTTACAGATTTGTTTTGAAGAAGTTCTCCAGTTTTTCGGCTACAGCGTCTTCATCTTCACCTTCTACTGTTACAGTAACTTCCTGTCCGCATTTAATACCAAGGCTCATAACAGCCATTAATTTTTTTGCCTCAACAGTTTTACCTTCTTTTGTAAGCTTAACAACGGAAGAAACTCCTTTGAGTTCTTTTACCAGCTCAGAAGCCGGACGTGCGTGAATTCCCTGTGCGTCTGTGATTACATACTTAAATTCTTTCATGGTTAAGTTCTCCTTTTCTTCTATATAGTCTCTCGGAATCTCTAAGCCTGTATTTTTGCGGCTTCTGAGATTCCATTTTTATTTTTTCTCCACCTTTTTTCAAAAAAGTCC
>CAVEOS010000113.1:0-5334 GCA_963617435.1 Lachnospiraceae bacterium | reverse complement strand
ATCAATGTTTTGACTTTCTTTTTATCAATTGCCATATGCCGTCTGTCCCCTTTTTTCTTCTTATCACTCTGTATCTCTTAAATTTACATACAAAAATAAGAGCCTCTCGGCTCCCATTCATTTATCCTACTATTTCAACTTCTATATTTATCTTCAGTAATGTACTATCTACTTGTTTTCAATCTTCTTTATAATCTCCAACCCTACTTCGATCTGCTGCTGTCTTCCGAACATCTCCAGCTCCAGCCAGGCCTTCCTCTTATGACGGTCGATCTTTCGGATGGCTCCTTCCAGTCCCATCAGCGGACCGGACAAAATGTGTACCTTATCATCTTCGATGATTCCCTCGGAGATTTCTGCGATATCATCCTCACCGCAGAATCGCAGGATAAATTCGATTTCCTGTGGTGTCAGTGCGACGATCTCATCTCCGGTGCCAAGCATCTTTGTCATGGCAGGTACTTTTTTCAACTGCAGAAACAATTCTTCTGCATCATCAGATATGAAGAACACATACCCCGGAAAGAGTTTCTTCTGGAGGACATGCCATTCGCCGTGGAAACGGCGCTGTTCTTCATATAAAGGAATGACATATTTTTTTACTAACCCATCTGGCAGATAGGTCTCGCATTGTAATTTGATGCTTTCTTCCTTGCCGGAAGTTGTCTGAATGACGTACCACATATGTCCTCCTTTTATTACTTATAAATAATTTAACGCAGAACCAACACATTTTTTTAATATATTTTAACGCAAAGAAAGGCATTTATACGATATAGTAACTTTGTAGTTGCCATATCGTATAAATGCCTGTGCTTCGCCACTCTGTCTTCATTCAGGCAGATTGTGTGCGTTCTCCATTATGACATTTACGCCGATAAACGCGACAAAGCGACGATTTATCATTAGTAAACTTTGTTATGAAAATCCCGGACTGCGGCAGGATGCATATCAAAATTACATCTCCACAATCCATTTTCATATATAAACAATATAATTTAATCTTCTTTTTTCAACTGGTAAGTCGGAACAATTTCCTTTACCATGCTGCGGATCGCATCGCTGTCCTGATCTGCTGCTTCCCGCAGTTTGATCAGCTGATGCATGAATTTTTCCTCATCCATCTCGATCGGTTTACCGATGTGGATCAGTTTGTTTTCGGTATCCTGAAGTCCTTCCTCATCCATCAGAAGTTCTTCGTAAAGTTTCTCACCAGGACGGAGGCCTGTGTATTGAATCTCAATGTCCTCACCCAGTTTGTAACCGGATAAACGAATCAGGTTTTTCGCCAGATCAGCGATCTTGACAGGCTCCCCCATATCCAGGACGAAGATCTCTCCGCCTTTGGCGTAAGCGCCTGCCTGCAGTACCAGGGATACTGCCTCCGGAATAGTCATAAAGTAACGGATGATGTCCGGATGTGTAACCGTAACCGGGCCGCCGGCTGCGATCTGTTTTTTGAATAACGGGATTACACTTCCGTTACTTCCGAGTACGTTACCGAAACGTACTGCTACGAAGTCTGTTGCGTAGAAATGGTTCAGTGTCTGAACGATCATCTCGCACATACGTTTGGAAGCTCCCATGATGTTTGTCGGGTTTACTGCTTTGTCCGTGGAGATCAGAACGAATTTCTTTACATGATAACGTCCTGCTGCGGATGCAGTTTTGTATGTACCGAATACGTTATTTTTGATAGCTTCGTTTGGGCTGTCCTCCATCAGCGGTACATGCTTGTGTGCTGCTGCGTGGAAGACGACATCCGGGTGGTATTTTTTCATAACGCTGTTGATACGGTGCTGGTTTCGTACAGATCCGATCAGCACGGTAAGTTTCAGTTCCGGATGCTCCCATTTTAATTTCTGCTGGATTTCATATGCGTTGTTCTCATAGATGTCAAAGATTACCAGATGTCCCACCTGATGTCCGGCCAGCTGATTACAGATCTCACTTCCGATGGATCCGCCGCCTCCGGTTACCAGTACGGTCTTTCCTTTGACATAGCCAAGGATTTCGTCCAAGTTAACCTTGATCGGGTCACGTCCGAGCAGATCTTCGATCTCTACGTTTCTCAGCTTGGAGACATTTACCTCGCCGTTCAGCAGCTGGTATACACCAGGTACTGTCTGGATCTGACACTCTGTCTCTTTGCAGATTTCCAGGATTTCCTTAATGTCTTTTCTGTCTGCGGATGGCATTGCAAGAACGATTTTGTTGATCTTGAATTTCTCCACATTTTCCATGATCTTGTCACGGCCACCTGCAATGTTAACACCATCCAGGTATTTGCCCCATTTGCTCTTGTTGTCGTCGATCAGGACACATACCTTATCGGTCAGATAATAGCTGGTGCGGTACTCGCGAAGCAGTACCTGTCCGGCTCCGCCGGCACCGATGATCATGATGTTTTTCGGCTCACCTGCGTCTTCTGCCACCTCACTGCGAATATGCCAGCGGCGGAGCAGTCGATACGTCATTCGAATTGCCGCGGTAGCAGCAAATGTCAGTCCCCATCCTACAAAGTAGAAGGAAAACGGCATTGGAATGATGCTGATGGAAAATACTACATCAGTGACAATTGCTGCGAACAGAGAAGCTACGCAGGTACGCAGTACTTCTGAGATTCCTGCGTAAGTCCATACACTACGGTACAGCTTTGCCACAATGTAGGCCGCAACGGTCACGATTGCTGCCAGTATAATGTAATATCCATACCCTACCAGATACTGTTCCGGGATTTTGGAATAGCGCATGTCAAAACGTAGCAGTAAAGCCAGTCCATATGCAATAATTACGGACAACACATCCGCAATCATTATCATTGCTTTCTTTTTCATACTCAATCTTCTTCTTTCAAATTCTTACTACCAATTCGCCCTTATTTCTTATGTCTGCCTGCTTTCTTGTCATGAGCTTTGCTGTTTTTGCTGAACTGTTCCAGTTCTTTGTCCAGAGGGATAACTGCCAGAACACCTACTTCTAAGTATTTCTCAATATCATCCTCATCCTGGATACGGTCGTTAACCAGGAATTTCACTGTGTAGATACCACCTACCAGTACAAGACCAAGTAAGATACCGATGGCCAGGTTTTTGGTCATACCATTGTCTACCGGTTCGTCTGCGATCTTCGGCTCTGCGATAACAGTTGCCGGGTTTGTCTGGGTGATCTCTGCCATCTGCTCGGATGTCTTTGTTGTCATTGTCTCTGCGATGGTGTATGCAACGTCAGGATCTGCGTTTGTAGCAGAAATCTCAAGGATTCGTGTGTTGTCCTGTACTTTGACGGTAACCATATCAGTGATCTCTGCAGTTGTCAGAGTGAGGTCATTCTGTTCCTGAACAGCCTTGGCTACTTCCTCCATAACTGCATCACTGGTAGCGATGACACTTAAGTCCTCGATCAGCTGTGTACCGATCTGGAAGTCGGAGGTAGATGTCGTTGTGCTGTTATTTGTCTCAGAGGTTCTTGAAAGTATCAGCAGCATGGATGAAGACTGATACATCGGAGTCTGCAGCATGGTGTAGGCCAGAGCCAGTACTCCGCCAATGACTGCTGCGATCAATAAAGTTTTCCACTTTCCAATCAGATAGGAGAACAGACTTAAGAGGTCAATCTCCATCTCTTTTTCTTCTTTTATATTTGTCTCATTCATTGTCTAAGTTTCCTTTAACTGTGCCTTATTCATCTATCTCGTTACCGTAGCCATAACCGTAGCCGTAACCGTAGCCATAGCCATATTTTTTCTTCTTGGTATTTGCTTTGTTCAGTACAACGCCGATAAAGTTCGGGTTTGCTGTGATCAGCTGCTCTTTTACGATCTGGGCCGCTTTACGGCTGACAACGTTCGGAGAAATGATCATAGCTACTGCGTCTGCGCATTTTGCAATGATTGCTGCGTCTACGACCATACCAAGTGGTGGCGGATCGATGATGACATAGTCAAAGGTCTGCTTCATACCTTCGATCAGTGTCTCGAATCTCTCTTTGCTCAGCAGCTCTGCCGGATTCTTCGGAAATCTTCCGGTTGGAATCAGATACAGATTTTTAATATTGGTTGAATAGATGATTTCGGAGGGCGAATTTTTGCCCGCGAGATAATGGCTGAGGCCTGTCTGGGAAGTATGGAATCCCATTCTTTTTGCCAGATCAGAGTTTCTCATATCTGCGTCAATATACAGCACGCGGCTTCCGTTCTCTGCCATCATTTTGGCGAGATTGTAGGTAACGGTTGATTTTCCATCGTTGGAAGAACAGCTCGTAAACATGAGTACCTTGTTTTCTACCCCGGTAAATTCAATGTTGATACGAAGTCTTCGGTATACCTCTTTCATAACAGGAGACAGTGTCGTCTTTTCATTTAACGTCAGTTCTTGCATCTGTTATGCTCCTTTCCACTTCTTATTTCATAGTTTTATCTTTATTATGTTTGATCTATTGTTTGTGTCAGGATTAATGCTAACGCATCTCGTATCCGGCAAATAAGCGTTCCGGATTGATACGGAATAATTTGTCTGCCATATCTTCCCCGAATTTGCTGCGAATCTGCTTTACGGCATCTCCGATATGCACATTTCGCTGTCCGGTATTGTGTGCGTCGCTGGCTACAAAATCGATATATCCTGCTTCCAGTGCTTTCATACAGTATCTTTTTACCTTGAACCCACTCTTGCCAATGACACTGTCACAGTTGATCTGCAGCTTTGCTCCTGCGTCTTTTAATTCTGCCAGAAGATCCATATCTTTCAACAGGCACTGATAACGTTCAATGTGAGCCATGATTGGAAGAATATCTTCCTTACATAATGCGTTTACCACATTCATCAGCGTTCCGAACTTCATTTCATATCCAAACTCGGTCAGTACAGCCTCTCCTCCCGGCATCCGATAACTGTCATCCGGTCCGATTCTCCGCATCATATGCGGATCGGCATAATACTCACAGCCCAGATAAAAATGCATATCAGGGAACTGATCTGCTAATTTCTCATAGGCCCGCTGAAACACAGCCGCTTTTTCTTCTTGCGGTACTTCGAACATGCCGCGTCTGTAATGCGGGGTAAATACAATGTGCCGTACCCCCTGGTCATGCTCGTTCTGTACTAACTGTAATGTCTCCTGCATACTGCCGGATCCATCATCCACGCCCGGAAGTATATGGTTGTGTATATCCCAGTATCCTGTCATAGATTGTCACTCCTTGTCGACATAATAATCAAACATATCTATGATATATATTTTTAGTCACATTGTCAATGGACAAATGCGCTCAACAGCGGCGAAGAATAAATGCATGATTACTTTTCTCAGATGCTGCAACATTTTTTTATCTTT
>CAVEOS010000112.1:0-5416 GCA_963617435.1 Lachnospiraceae bacterium | reverse complement strand
GTGTGGATAACTAAAGATAAAAAAATGTTGCAGCATCTGAGAAAAGTAATCATGTATTTATTCTTCGCCGCTACACACTTTTTAAATTACTGTACTTTTATCGGATTTAGTGCTATTATGCTTAGGTGACGAATTTTTCGTCGCCACAAAATTATCTTAATATTTATGAGGTGAATAGAGCTTATGAAACAAAAAAATGGATTTAGCGGTCAGCTCGGATTTGTATTCGCTGCTGCCGGAAGTGCCGTTGGTGTCGGCAACTTATGGAGATTCCCATATCTTGCAGCCAAAGACGGCGGCGGTCTGTTTCTGATCATATACCTGATACTCGTTTTTACCGTCGGCTTCACATTGCTGACCACAGATATTGCCATCGGTCGAAAAACCGGAAAAAGTGCAATTTACGCTTATCAGGAAATTTTTTACAGATTTCTCTGGATGCCATGAGTCAGTTATTCTTCTCCTTAAGCGTATCCATGGGAATCATGATTACATACGGTTCCTACGTAAAAAAAGATGTAAACCTGAATAAATCTATCTCGCAGATTGAGCTGATGGATACCGGAGTTGCTCTGCTGGCAGGTGTCATGATCATCCCGGCCGTTTACGTATTTTCCGGATTAGAGGGTATGTCTGCAGGACCTGGTCTGATGTTTATCTCACTGCCAAACGTATTTTATTCCATGGGACTGGCAGGCAGAATCATTGCTCTGATGTTCTTTATCCTGACTGCATTTGCAGCACTGACTTCCTGTATTTCCGTGCTGGAGTCTATCACTGCAAACTGTATGGAACTGTTCCATGCAGAGCGTAAAAAAGTAACCCGTGTTCTGGCAGTTATCTATCTGGCAGCAACCGCAATCATTGCACTTGGTTACAGCACGTTCTATGTAGAAGCACAGCTGCCAAGCGGAAGTACCGGACAGTTACTTGATATCATGGATTACATCAGTAACAGTTTCTTGATGCCGTTTATCGCACTGCTCTCCTCTATCCTGATCGGTTGGATTGTAAAACCATCCTGGATTGCAGAAGAAATGGAGTTAAATGGGGAAAAATTTCGACGAAAAAACTGTATAATGTGATGATTCGTTATCTCATGCCGATCATTATGTTTATTCTGTTCCTTCAGTCAACGGGATTGTTGAACAAGATTACAGGATAAATGCCAAAATAACTATTGTACAAAAATAAAAGGATTGATTGTTTGTACACAGATTTATGTACCTACATATCAATCCTTTTTATTATGCTTGGTTTTTATTTCGAACAGGTAAGCTCTTGGTTTTTTCCGGTATAATCAAACTTACCATCATTTTTCTCTTCCAGCGCTTTGATCATATGATAAGTATATTCGTTGTATGGTATTGGAATTCCAAGGTCTTTTCCCATGCGGATCAGTGTGCCGGAAAACATATCTATTTCCGTGTGCCGTCCCGCATCCAGATCATACAACGTGGAATAACGTGCAGAAGGCGGCACCGGACTTCCATGCACAGAAGCAGAGCTCACTTTTGTCAGATCAATGCCTTTCGCCAACGCAATTGCTTCCAGCTCTTTTCGTAAACCATCACTGATTGCCTTCATATGTACGCTGTCATGATAACAGCCCACACCTGCCCCTAAAATCGCCTGCGGAAGATTATTGCATACATTCAAGCGGAATTTGCTCCACAATTCTGCTAAAATATGCTCAGTTGAAAAATAATGAATTCCGGTATCCTGAAATAAATCTTCAATCGCCCGCACACGTTCACTGTCATACGGTGCCTGCAACTCTCCGAAAAAGATACCAATCGTTGTTTCCGGATTAAAGTAATAACCAGTCTCTTCTTTATGAGAGGCCACTTTGATCAGAGAATATAACACATGGGAATCTCCCACTTTCTCGCCAATGATTTCTTCACTGTCCACGCCGTTCATCAGACTCATAACAGTGGTATGTTCTCCAACGATTTCTGTCATGCTGTCCAATGCTCCCTGTAAAGAACCATATTTCAGACCCACGACCAGCAAATCTACATCATGCGCTTCCTGCGGAGTCCATACTTCCGGATGATATACCGCATCATTAATCGCACATCCATCTTTTTTCAGACGCGCCGCACGTTCTCCCTCTGCAATTACACCAAGACGGATATCGTCTCGTGAAGATAATCCCCAGATTACATAAGAGCCAACGGCTCCTGCACCTAATACTGCCACTGATTTAATCAATTCTATACTTCCTTTCTCAACAAATCATGTTTATTCTTTTCCAAATTCCATACTTTCTATATCAAAACTTTTACTTATCCGCATTTTCTTCCTCTGTATACTGTTCCAGATATTTTTGTACGGAACGTGACATTTCCTTTGAAAAATCAGAATTATATTTCCGTTTGCAAAATGCTGTCATCCAATCCTCAAAAGACCTGTTATCACAGCGTCCCGCAAACATATCTCTCAGTTCGTTTCCGTCCATGCTTCGATAAGTATTCTCATGTACAATATACTTCTGATCTACACGCTGAGGTTTCGGGCGCTGCTTCTGCTGCTCCGTTGGCCAACCAAATACAAGCATTGCCGCCGGAAATACATATTCCGGAAGCTGTAATAACCTGCGCTGTTCCTCACAATTTTCAATAATATCTCCAATATAGCAGGAACCAATGCCAAAACTTTCCGCCGCGACAACAGCATTTTGTGCAGCGATCACAGCATCTGACACTGCCAGCATCAGATCTCCCACATCCGGTTTCCGCTGTTCACTTCCAGCTTCCGTAAATGCCTCATACCATTTTTTACAATCGGCACAAAATATCAAAACCAGCAGTGCTTTTGCAATAAAAGGCTGATGATCACAGGTATCCACCAGTGCTTCTTTCAACTTCTGATCTATAATATCAACTATCGTATACAATTGCTGGCAACCTGCAATTAAAAAGAAGAAAACCGGCATCATAATCTTGTTTGCCTTTTCAATTCCATTTCCAACGCCAAACATTAAGATTACCATGGTAATTTCATTTGATAGCATGTACCGTGAAAATTCTGATGCACATACTGTTTTGACATTATCTTACATATTCTAACACACTTTTTGATTTCTATCTATGTTTTCCCTGCTTTTTATCGTTAGGCCATGAAACCCACTACTTTTATTTGAATCAGAAAATGCAAATACAACCCGCCAGACTAAGAAATTCACCATAATTTTCTATTAAACAAAAAAGATGCAGCACTTCTGCTCTACTTAGCGGAAGCACCACATCCTGAAATATCAAATATTCAATTCTTTCAATATCTAATTTTTATCCTTATACAAAGCTTATGCCTGAGGACCTGCTGAAACAAGAGCTTTACCAGCTTCGTTTCCTTCGTATTTTGCAAAGTTCTTAACAAATCTCTCGGCCAGATCTTTTGCTTTTGCTTCCCACTCAGAAGCATCTTCGTAAGTATCACGCGGATCAAGGATTGCAGGATCTACGCCCGGAAGCTCTGTCGGTACTTCAAAGTTGAAGTATGGGATTATCTTTGTCGGAGCGTTTTTGATGTCACCATTTAAGATAGCGTCGATGATTCCACGGGTATCTTTGATGGAGATACGTTTTCCTGTTCCGTTCCATCCTGTATTTACAAGGTAAGCTTTTGCTCCGCTCTTCTCCATTTTCTTAACAAGCTCTTCAGCGTATTTTGTCGGATGAAGTTCAAGGAAAGCCTGTCCGAAGCATGCGGAGAATGTAGGTGTCGGCTCAGTGATTCCACGCTCTGTACCAGCTAATTTTGCTGTAAATCCAGACAGGAAGTAATACTGTGTCTGCTCCGGTGTCAGAACAGATACTGGCGGAAGTACACCAAATGCATCTGCAGACAGGAAGATTACATTCTTAGCTGCCGGTGCGGAAGAAACCGGGCGAACAATATTTTCAATATGGTTGATTGGATAAGATACACGGGTATTCTCTGTTACGCTCTTGTCAGCGAAATCAATTTTGCCCTCTGCATCCAGAGTAACGTTCTCAAGAAGTGCGTTACGTTTGATTGCATTGTAAATATCCGGCTCAGACTCTTTGTCAAGGTTGATAACTTTTGCATAACATCCACCCTCGAAGTTGAATACGCCGTTGTCATCCCAGCCGTGCTCATCATCACCGATCAGGAGACGTTTCGGATCTGTGGAAAGTGTTGTTTTACCTGTTCCGGAAAGTCCGAAGAAGATTGCTGTATTCTCACCGTTCATATCTGTGTTTGCAGAGCAGTGCATGGAAGCGATGCCTTTTAACGGAAGGTAATAGTTCATCATGGAGAACATACCTTTCTTCATTTCTCCGCCGTACCATGTATTTACGATAACCTGCTCACGGCTTGTGATATTGAACATAACTGCTGTCTCAGAGTTCAGGCCCAGTTCTTCGTAATTCTTAACTTTTGCTTTGGAAGCGTTGTAAACGATGAAATCCGGCTCGAAGTTCTCAAGTTCTTCGTCTGTCGGTTTGATAAACATGTTTGTTACGAAATGTGCCTGCCAAGCAACCTCAACGATGAAACGGATGGCCATACGTGTGTCTTTGTTTGCTCCACAGAATGCATCTACTACATACAGTTTTTTGTTGGAAAGCTCTTTGATCGCAAGATCTTTTACTGCGCTCCATGCTTCCTGTGTAGCCGGATGGTTGTCGTTTTTATATTCATCAGAAGTCCACCATACAGTGTCCTTGGAATTCTCATCTACTACAATATATTTATCTTTCGGAGAACGACCTGTATAAATACCTGTCATAACATTAACTGCGCCAAGTTCGCTGACCTGACCTTTTTCATATCCTTCCAGTTCCGGTTTTGTCTCTTCCTCAAATAATAATTCATAAGAAGGATTGTGAACAATCTCTGTTGTGCCGGTAATGCCGTATTTGCTTAAATTGATTTCTGCCATTTTACCTACCTCGTCCTTTCGTTCTTTAATGTAATAGAGTACTTAATTCGAGCTTATACTATCATTAATGCCAGAATTTGTCAATATTTTATCAATCTTCTGCATCAATTTTGTATTCAAATCCGTACAAGATATACAATACAAAAAAATCCGACTAAAAGTCAAGCGATTTCGGTTTGTTTTTACCTATGATATTATGTGAATTTTTAAATATCACAGTTCCTTCTTTTTCATGATCCGGCAGCTGCACAAATATGACACCACGGCCAGACAACCTGCCACAACCAAACCGATCACATCTACCGCCGCATCTCCAATCAGACCAAGTACAGACAATATGAGCGTACTCTCACCATTCGCTTCTTCTCCGGTAACCTTAATTCCCGGCATCCTTTCAAAATAAGCACTGTCAAAATTCGGATACATTTTTGCCAATATTTTCTGCACAATGTCATTTAGTTAAGCTTGTTTCAACTAATTTTGTGGTAGTTCTGACATTAG
>CAVEOS010000111.1:0-5451 GCA_963617435.1 Lachnospiraceae bacterium | reverse complement strand
TCTTGAATCTGTTTGTTACGATTCCGGGAATGACGCATCTGGCATTTCTGATGCTGGTTTGTGGATGGATCACACTTGGATATGGATTTTTCGGCGGTATCTTAACATTGATGCGACGGTAAAGAAGCAATAAAAAGTAGATATGATATGACATAATCAGATGTTTAGCAAGAATGTTGTCAGGAGTGTCGGAAAGCAATGGTTTTATGACAAGTGAAATTACAAGAAATATAGAATGTGCGATGTGGAATGAAAAATCTGCATCGCACATTTGCTTTTCTATAAAAAGAACGGTATACTTGCGATGGTAAGAAGAACAGAAATGTTTGTATAAAAATATAAATGTATACTCTGGATTTTGTGATTATGTAAAAAAGAAGTACCTTGTTTCAATTGGATAAAGTCATCAAGTGTTGTATCGGACTGTGAATATTTGTTTATCTGAAAGAATTTAGAGAATACCGTAAGATGTAGAATGGAAGTATGATGTATGCAGATATTAAATCGATTTAATAAGTTTATAGAAAAGTGGATGGCACTTGTCACTCCGGCGTGTCTGTTGTTTGGCGTGCTGTTTCCACAGATTGCAAAACATGGTGTGCCTTTTGTGCCGTTTGTATTTGCATTTATTACGTTTACCGGAGCTTTAAAATCTCAGTTCAGGGATGTGGCAAACGTGTTTAAAACACCATGGGCACTGCTGATCGTGATGGTGTTGTTGCATCTGGTGATTCCGGGAGTCGCCTGTGGTCTTGGAAATCTGATCTTTTCGGACAACAGTAATCTGATCACAGGAATTGTGTTGGAGTTTGCAGTTCCAACGGCAGTAGTCAGTCTGATGTGGGTGACGATTTATAGCGGTAATAATGCCATGTCGCTGGCACTTGTGGTCATTGATACTGTTTTAGCACCATTTTTAATTCCGGCGACGTTGCATGTTATGGTTGGTTCAAGAGTGCAGATTGATGTAACGCAGATGATGCGGCAGCTTGTTTTTATGGTGGCACTTCCGGCGATTCTGGCGATGACATTAAATCAGTGCAGCAAAGGAAAAGCACAGAAAGTACTGCCATCAAAACTGGCACCGTTTTCCAAGATGGCATTGATTTTTGTGGTGGCGTCCAATTCTTCCGGTGTGGCACCTTATATCCGTCATATGAATCTGGAGCGGGTGAAAGTGGCAGGTGTGATTCTGCTGCTGGCAGCAGGTGGATATGCCATCGGACTGCTTATTGCGCGGCTGATGCATCAGGATCGGGAAACACAGATTTCCATGATGTATGGAGCTGGCATGCGAAATATCAGTGCAGGAGCGGTTATTGCGGCAACATCATTTCCGGGAGAAGTATTGTTCCCTGTTATGATCGGAACGCTGTTTCAGCAGGTTCTGGCAGCATTGTATGGCAAAATTGTCTGCGAAAGGAACAAAGGTAAATAAACTACTTTTTTAACAGCTCTGTAAGCTTGCTGAAAACTTGATATAAAGTCAGTATAAGAAGAAAAATGAAAATAGCGTATCCAATCAGATATCCGGGATTTCCCATATGATCTGCAAGAAATTCCAGTGGAGTATTTTCTGGCGGTATGTTGATAAACATATAATTACTGTCAAATTTTTTGTTAAAGAGATAAATGGGCGGAACGATACAGCAAAGCAGCAATACCGGCTGCAAGATATGACGTGTTTTGGGCTGAATGTTTCCACTGACAAAAAGTAACCATGGATAAAGAATGATCAGTGCATGATATACAAAGCCATGAATTGTCATATAATGAAAAGCCGGGTACACACTCCACACTGGAAATAAAATGCCAAGGGCAGCACCGGGCATAAAGAGGCACAGTGCAATTTCCGAAAGGGAAGTCCAGCGTCCGGTGCGCAATGCTCGTATTTGTAAAAACAGATAAAAAAAGCCTGCAAGATCGCAGAGGTGGAAAGGCAGCATTCTGGAGTTCATGTGTCCGGTGATGGTCAAAATGACATCCTGCGTAAAGGTGCAGCATAAAGCCAGAAGTACAGTGGTGTTCAACATTTGCAGTTGTTTGGTTTTCGTAACGCGCAGGTATATTCTGCACAAAAGAAAAATACCAATGGCAATGCAAGCCAGCCAGATGAGATGAATTTTGCCAAAAATCGGAAAACCACAAGTTTCAGGTAAAGCATTCTGATAAGTGAAAAAACAAGTATACATAAAAAGAACCTTCATTCATACAGTTGGTAAAAGCAAACAAAGGAATATGAAGATAAAGTATAATCCTTAGTTTTACTTTATGTATGAAAGAGGTTCTTTTATTATGTTATGCACAAAAAAGGTTCATGCTAAAAATTTACTATGTATTTGCAGATATGTCATATATCAGCTTTGCAATTAATGGTGTTTGGGGCAGGAAGAAAATAAAAATATATTTCCTATTCATACATGTTAAAATCCAACGAGCTGATATGAGTATATGGCTTGTAAGCTTATATCCTATACATGGCGAGTAGTCTGATAAACTTTTAACCGCTCTAACATTGTTCTTAACACATCTTCTGAAGCAGCGAAGGAGAAACGAATGCAGACGCAGTCTTCTTCTCCGTAAGCGATACCCGGAACACCGGCAATTTTTGCTTTATCCAGAAGGTCATTGCAGAGTGTTTCGCTGTCCATATCAGTGTCAAATTTAACCCAGGCATAAAAAGCGCCGGCAGGTGTCAGAAGTTCTACACCCGGAATCTCACGGATTCCATCAACCAGAAGATTTTTGCGCTTTTCGTAGGCCTGACGCATCTGCTCGGTTTCTTCCACACAGTCGAGTGCGGTCAGAGCACCGCGCTGTAAAAATCCGCTGGTGCAGCTGATGGAGTGCTGGAACAATTTCAAAACAACCTGATAAAGCGCCGGGTTGCAGGCCAGATAGCCAAGACGCCATCCGGTCATAGCACTGCATTTGGAAAAGCCGTTGACAATGACAACACGCTCAAAAAATTCCGGAATGGAAGCCAGACTTACAATTTCATTCTTGTTATAAACAATTTTTTCATAAATTTCATCAGATAAAACATAAACGTCAGGATGGTTACGCAAAAAAGCGGTGAGAGCCTGAATATCACTTTCTGTCAGAATCTGTCCGGTTGGGTTGTTCGGATAGTTGATGATCAGAAGTTTTGTTTTATCAGATGCCGCTGCTTCCAGAGCTTCCTCTGTGATGCGGTAGTTTTCTTCATATTTTAAATGAACAGCAACTGGTTTTCCGCCACTGGCTTCCACGATGGAAGGATAAGATACCCAGCCCGGTGTGAGCCAGATCGCCTCATCCCCCGGATTGATCAGGGCACGAATCGTCAGGTATACAGCATATTTTGCCCCGGGAGTGATCAGAATATTCTCCGGCTGAAACGGCGCGTGATTTTCTTCCTGCAGTTTGCGGGCAATGCGGGCACGAAGGTCAGCGTCTCCGCGGCTGTCAGAGTAGTGTGTATGTCCGGCGGCAAGCTCTGCCACAACGGTATCACAGATGGCTTTCGGAGTCGGAAAATCCGGTTCGCCTCCGGTCAGATTTAATATCTCAGGATCATTTTTCTGTAATTCTTTTGTTTTTGCCAGCAAAGTAACGGATTTGGATGGTTCCACGTTACTGATCAGTCTGTTAAATTCCATAAATGTAATTCCTCCAAAATACGGGAAAGTATATTAGTTCAGCTTTTTAATGTGTAAAAGCATAATTTCTTATATTTTACTCCAATTCCGACATAATAACAATCGGAAAGGTAAGAATTCTCTGGATTTTTTTACAGAAAACGCTATAATAAATACAGTATGTGTAAAAATTATGAGAGAACGAGGATTGTAAAAATGGATAAAATCGGTTATATGGGTATTCCGGGTAGTTTTTCAGAAGTGGCAGCCAATGAGCTGCTGGCAGAGGCTGGTATGACAGAGACAGAACTGGTGCCGCTGGTATGCGCAAAAAACATTCTGGAAGCAATGCAGAAAGGTGAAATTCAGTACGGTGTACTTGGCGTGGAAAATTCCACAGCAGGACCGGTGGGAGAGTTTGTACATACCTTTGAAAATATTTCCTATGAAAAAATCGGTGTGTATGTGCTTCCAATTCATCACTGTATGTTTAAAAAGCCGGGCGTAGATACAGCTTCCTTAAAAGAGGTGGCATCTCATCCGCAGGCACTGCGTCAGACCGTCAACACACGTAAGGCGAAATTCCCGAATCTGACAGAGCATGAGATCGAAGATACAGCAATTGGAGCAGAAAAGCTGGCAAAAGGAATTCTGCCGGAGACAACAGCAGCAATCTGCAGCGCCCGGGCAGGAAAACTGTGGAATCTGGAAATGATCGCAGAAAATATCGAGGACAGTTCTGAGAACCGTACTACATTTTGGCTACTAAAATTGAACTGATAGAAAAAGGTGAGAGGTAGAGAAAGAACTATGAAAGGACATGTGGTGGCTGGGCAGCAGACTGTAAATCGGTTTGTAATCTATGGCATTGGTATTCTGATTCTTGCTCTCGGGATCACGTTGAATATAAAGACTGGTCTTGGTGTGTCTGCATTGGTGTCCATTGCATACACTGTGGCAGGGGCATGGAATCTGAATTTTGCATTTATGACATTTCTGCTGTATACCGGTTTTGTGTTGGTTGAGATGCTTTTAAAATATATCTTTTTGCCGGAAATGCGAAAAGGATTGTGGACAGATTTGCTGCAGATTCCTTTTTCACTGGCGTTCAGTTTGTTGCTGAACCTGTATGGAAAAATTTTACCCATGGCAGAGGGTATTGGAATGAAGATTGGTTTGTTAGTGGCTGCTGTTATATGTACCGGTGTAGGTGCGGCCATGATTGTGGACATGCATATGATTCCAAATCCGGCAGATGGACTGGCACAGACAATTGGCCTTGTGTTTGGAAAGGGCATGGGGCTTGGAAAAAACGTATTGGACTGCAGTTGCGTTGGAATTTCAATTTTGATAGGATTGTCTGCAAGAGGGCAGTTGATAGGAATTGGGGTAGGAACGATTATTGCAATGATTGCAGTTGGAAGAGTCGTGGCGCTGTTTAATCAATTTTGTGAAGGATGGCTTTGTGGATTGACTGGAACAAAAGCGTTGTAGGTTCCTACAGATGCTTATCATTATATTTTGATCAGGTTTGCCTTGAATTGTTTGAAAAGTACATATAATATAAATAAAATGTCGAACTTCAAAAAAGAGAGAAAAACCTGTTGACTTTCTGCTTGATATGGGTGTATACTAACGAAGTCGACAGGGAACGGAACGGTTCACTGGTCAGCGAAATGGGATCTTAGCTCAGCTGGGAGAGCATCTGCCTTACAAGCAGAGGGTCACAGGTTCGAGCCCTGTAGGTCCCATTTTTGTGTTTATCACAATTTTATATGGCGAGATAGCTCAGTTGGCTAGAGCATGCGGTTCATACCCGCAGTGTCGAGGG
>CAVEOS010000110.1:4611-5598 GCA_963617435.1 Lachnospiraceae bacterium | reverse complement strand
GATTCCTTATCGGCTATTGAAAAAGCATACAACAATCTTCAAAAAGAAAAAAAGCTTACAAGCGATTCTTTGAAAGCACTGAATGCTTATTTCAACCTCAAAGAAGAGGAAGATAAAGCAAAGTTACAGAAAAACACAAATGGAACACAGAATAAGAGCAAGAAGGAAATAGAAGAAGAGGCGTTTAGTCTTGCAAAAGAGTACGTATGGACAAGGGATAGTATAGATATATTGCAAGAAGAGTGCAACGCTTATACTTATAAATATAATAATCGGGTAAATGCTCATAAGGATCAGGAGAAAGAAATAGGGATATTAAAAAAGAATTTATCAGACCGTTGTCAAATGTTTAAAGATGGTATTAAAAGCATAAAAAATGATATCAGAGAATTGATGAACTCAAATACAAAAAAAGATTCTATTGAATATCAAACATTGCAGTTAGCATTGGAACCTTTACTGAAAATGGAACCAATGCCAAGTAAGGAGCAGATATCGGCATATTACAAATCTGTTTTGGAGCCGATTACATATTATCTGGATCATGTACAAACAAAGAGCTCAAGGCTCATGCTGTGGGGGATGACAGGGCGCAAGCGTCTCAATCGGGTAAATCATCTGAACAAATTACTGAGAGATGGGGAGTCATTTCTTGAAGAAAGTGAGAAAATCCAAAATCGGGTTGATGCTTATGATAAAGAAGGAGAGGAGCTGGCAGGGGTGCAAAAGAAGTATAAAGAAATTGATGAGATAAGACAGAAACTTGTTGTGCGTAAGGATAAAACAAAGAAAGAAGTAGAAAAATTTGGAAAAACGGCTTCGAAGGACGTGCGGAATAAGTTGAATGAAGTGACCAGAGAAGGGACAAAGAATAAGAATAAGAATAAAGGAAAAGCTTTGGGATAATCTGAAAAAACAGCAGTGATGCAAAAGAAAAAATGGTACGTAAAATATGCAGATTTTATGGGGCAGAAAACGGATCAAAAC
>CAVEOS010000110.1:0-4601 GCA_963617435.1 Lachnospiraceae bacterium | reverse complement strand
GATCAAAACGTTTTCTGCCTTTTTTTGTAAAAACAGCAGTAAGGCAGCGGAAAAATCTGTAATAGCATTGGGCACCATATCGTGTGTAAACGGGAATCATGCTTGTCTGTAAAAAAAGGAGTTGTTGCTTCCGGGTTTGTAATTTTTCTGCAAATCAGTTAGAATAGAACTGACAAGAAACATAGAAATGGAACAGAGAGCTCATGAATTTATTATCATTGGAAAATATTACAAAAGCATATACCGAGCGTGTATTGCTTGACAAAGCATCCTTTTTCCTGCAGGAAGGGGAAAAAGTCGGAATCATTGGTATCAACGGAACTGGAAAGTCCACGCTTTTAAAAATTGCTGCGGGACTGGAAGAGCCGGATGAGGGAAGCTGCACGAAAGCAAATCATGTGGTAATCCGCTTTTTACCGCAGACACCGGAATTTGATGACACATGTACCGTCTGGGAACATGTAGAGAAAAAAATGTCTGAAAGCACACAGTGGGACATGGAAGGAGAAGCAAAAAGCATGCTTCAGACTCTTGGCATTGTCCGTCTGGATCAGAAAATATCGGAACTTTCCGGTGGTCAGCGCAAACGTCTGGCGCTGGCGGAGATCCTGATGCAGCCATGTGACATTCTGGTGCTGGATGAGCCGACGAACCATTTGGATCATGCCATGGCAGCCTGGCTGGAGGATTACCTGAAGCACTGGCGCGGCAGCCTGATCATGGTAACCCATGACCGTTATTTTCTGGACAGCGTCTCCAACCGGATCGTGGAGATTGATAAAGGAAAAATCTACAGTTACGATACCAACTATTCCGGATTTCTGGAGCTGAAAGCCCAGAGAGAGGAGATGGAAGCGGCAGCCGAGCGAAAACGCCAGTCGATTCTGCGGGTAGAGTTAGAGTGGGTAAAACGCGGCGCAAGAGCCCGTTCCACCAAGCAGAAAGCCCGTCTTGAGCGCTATGAGGAAATGAAAAATCAGCATGGACCGCAGAGCGACGGACAGGTGGCCATGAGTTCTATCACAACCCGTATGGGAAATACGACCATTGAAATTGAAGGCATCAGCAAGTCCTACGGAAACCATACGTTTATCCGTGATTTTTCATACATATTTTTGAAAAATGACCGTGTGGGATTCGTGGGAACCAATGGATGTGGAAAGACCACGTTGATGAAAATGCTGGCAGGCAGAGAAGAGCCGGACAGCGGAACCATCAAAGTGGGGCAGACCATCAAGATCGGTTATTATTCCCAGGAGATCGAGACCTGCAAAGAAGCCGGAATTGCCTATATGGATCCGAATATGCGCGTGATCGATTACATTCGTGAGACTGCAGAATTTGTCCGGACAGAAGACGGGCTTATCAGTGCATCTGCCATGCTGGAGCGGTTTTTATTCCCGCCGCAGGCGCAGTACAGCCTCATCGGAAAACTTTCTGGTGGTGAGCGCAGACGTCTGAATTTGCTTCGGGTATTGATGGAGTTACCAAACGTATTGATCTTGGATGAGCCGACCAACGATCTGGATATTTCTACATTAACGATTCTGGAAGATTATCTGGATCACTATCAGGGCATCGTGATCATCGTGTCCCATGATCGATATTTTCTGGATCGTACCGTTAATCGTATTTTTGCCTTTGAGGATGGAGGCGTGTTAAAACAGTACGAGGGCGGTTATACCGATTATGCCCTGAAAGCAGGAGAAGCAGCACAGTGCAATCTGTCCGTACAGGACGGAATCATCGGATCCTCTAATGCAGGTTCTGCAGCAAATGCAGACGTATCTGCTGACGGAGCGGCGGAGACCGGTGGCCGCGCAGCTTATGACAACTATCGTGCAAACCGGGAGCGCAAGCTGAAGTTTTCCTATAAGGAAAAAATGGAGTATGAGACCATTGAACAGGACATTTTAGATCTGGAAGAAAAACTGGAAGCGCTGGATAATGAGATGGCGGCCAATGCCACCAATTCCAAACGTTTGTCAGAGCTGGCAGCGGAGCGGGAACAGACAGAAGCAGATCTGGAACATAAAATGGAGCGTTGGGAATATCTGGAAGAACTTGCAGAAAAAATCAATGCACAGAATGAAAATTAAATATTAAATTTACCTCGGTGGGAGTTTGATTTCTATGAAATAACGGATCTGTCAGAGGTATATCAGCTGTAAAAAGCAGATTAGGTAATAGGTGTAGAAAGCAGGTGTAAGTTATGAAACAGAAAGTAAAGTATAAGGGAATCATGTTTATCGTATTGTCGGCGCTTTGCTTTGCGTTTATGAATATGTTTGTACGAATGGCGGGAGATCTGCCTGCGGTGCAGAAGAGTTTCTTCCGAAATCTGGTGGCCTTTATCATTGCGCTGGCGATGATGGTGCGTCACAAAGAGTCATTTCAGGTGGAAAAAGGAAACTGGAAGTTTATGCTTCTGAGAGCGATTTTTGGAACATTAGGAATTTTGTGTAATTTCTATGCAGTGGATCATCTGGTGCTTTCCGATGCGTCCATGCTGAATAAAATGTCACCGTTTTTTGTTATTTTATTCTCATTCCTGATTTTAAAAGAAAAACTGACGCCGATTCAGGTGACAGCAGTATGCGGCGCGTTTATCGGAAGTCTGTTTATCATTAAACCGACATTTTTAAATATGAACCTGATGCCGTCACTGATCGGACTTTGTGGTGGTTTGTGTGCTGGAATTGCATACACGATGGTGCGAGTCCTTGGACAGCGGGGACAGAAAGGCGTATCCGTGGTACTGTTTTTTTCCGGATTTTCCTGTTTAGTGACATTGCCGTACTTATTGTTAAATTACCATACAATGACCATGTGGCAGGGCATCGTTCTGCTTGGAGCCGGAGTGGCTGCAGCAGGCGGACAGTTTGCCATCACAGCGGCTTACTATCATGCACCGGCGAGAGAAATCTCCGTTTACGATTATTCCCAGATCATATTTTCTGCAATCATCGGATTCGTGCTGTTCCATCAGATTCCGGATCGGTTCAGTGTGCTGGGATATGTGATCATTATCGGAATGGCGGTTTGGATGTTCTTTTATAATCAACGCCACGATGCGGCAGAAGTAAAATAATTGGAGGCCTTATGCTTACATTTGGAATAGACTGGGATGATGTAATTTCTCCTTTAAATGACTGTGCCATAGAATTGGCAAATCAGGAATATCAGTTTGACCCGCCGTTGACGCTGGAAGATATCAATTCCTGGGAAAATACCGGTCGGGCCTCGGTGATCAAAAAATACTATAACGATCCGCGGCTGTATGATATGCAGCGGGTATCTGATGAGGCGAAGGCCTTTATCCGGAAACTGCAGACAAAGGGTGTCGTGTATATCGTTACGGCAGTGTATCCACAGTTTATGTCAAAACGAGTGAAGCAGATCAAGACAGCATTCCCGGATTTCCCGGATGAAAATATCATTATGGGATTTCAGAAATCGGTCGTTCAGGTGGATATCACATTGGATGACGGACCGCGGAATATATTAAAGAGCAGCGCACGGTTTCCGGTGCTGATGCGGCGGCCATGGAACCGGGAACTGACGGGACTTCTGGCGGTACACAATTACGAAGAATTTTTTCAGCTGCTGGATCAGATCAAGTCTTCCATGATCGAAGACCGCGTAGAACCGAAGGCACCCTGTGTGGTAGCCTTGGTTGGACCGAGCGGTTCCAATAAAAATGAAATTACCCGTCGGCTCTGTGAAACTGGTCATTTTATTGTGCCAAAAGCTTACACGACCAAAACTGTATCAGACACGATCCATACAACTATCACGGAAGAAGAATTTATACATGACAGTGCAGAATTTATCGAAACCACCCGTTATGCAGGTTATGCCTATGGCACGAAGTGGAAAGATATCACGTCATTGATGAATGGGGATAAATATGTGGTCATGCCGATGGACTTAAGCGGTGCCATTGCCATGAAACGGCATTATCCGACGGTGATCATATTCTGCAAGTGTAAGCGGGAGCAGATGATCGAGAGTATTCTGGAAAAAGACATGGATAATCATGAAAAGATGCTACGGCTTGTTTCGTTGGAAAACGAACTTAAAAATGCGGCTTTGTGCGATTATGTGGTTCATACTGGGCGCGAAGATGCGGTGGAACGGATTCTTTCCATCTGCGGATAAAAATTTAAATATTTTAAAGACGAAATCGGAGAAGGTTTCCTCGTTCGCTAGACGTTCACTTCCCTCACTTCACGGCGGTTTCATCGCGCTCGTTCTCGGCTCCTATAAAAGCTGGTCGCCTTCCACTCGCGCAAAA
Source organism: Lachnospiraceae bacterium (assembly GCA_963617435.1). Classification (GTDB taxonomy): domain Bacteria; phylum Bacillota; class Clostridia; order Lachnospirales; family Lachnospiraceae; genus Eubacterium_I. Next base: position 304 of record CAVEOS010000110.1, on the reverse strand, counting down.
CCTTGTGAAGATCGGTCGTTCGCTTAATCGCTCGCGAGTAAACCTTCTCCGATTTCGTCACTGTAGTTAATAATCTTTTGAAAAAATAGCCAGAGTCGATTTAATTTATGCAAAATCCATTCGATTATTCTTACGCTGCACTAAGCATGCATGTAGAATGTTGAAAGAAAAAGCATTGTGTTGCATGCGCACATTAGGAATAGCATGTGTAGTGTGTGCTACGATGTAAATGGTTACTATTTTCATAACGTAAATAAAAATCAGAGAAAATTTCCTCGACGAGCGGTTCAGAGAACGACTGAGT
>CAVEOS010000109.1:0-5672 GCA_963617435.1 Lachnospiraceae bacterium | reverse complement strand
CCTTGATCTATAGTACTCATTTTCATAAAAATCATGATATTTTTCCAGTTCCTCCATCATCCATTCTTTCAGTTCCTCTTGTTGCGCATTTGAAAGTTCCCTGACACTCAATCCATCTCTCAGCGGATTCCAGCGACCGTTAAGTTCCGGGACATTATAATTTCTCTGATTTTGCTCCGGTTTCTGATTAGCATTCTGATGTTTTCCACTTCCTGGCATATATAACTCTCCGCTCTAAATTTTATTTCATATCAACAATTCTGGCTGCTCCGGATTTCCCAGTATATCCATCTATAAGAATCTTCTGCACTACCGGAGGATACATTAACAATGTATATTTTGTTCCGTTTCGGCTTACTTTATCGACCGATTACGTCTCTGCACACGTTGTAGCGTGCCTGCTTCATCTTTCCAATTTTACAAATAACATTCTTCCAGGCACATTCATTCCCCATAAATTTGTGCTGATATCACACATTTTCCTTACACATGGATCTTTTTTAACGCCTCCTCATCGGCCACAAGCGTAAAATTCGGATGTAGCTGTAGGATCGAAGCCGGGACTTCCGGCGTCACCGGACCGAAAAATGCCCGCAAAACTGCATCCGCTTTGTCCGCTCCGGATGCAACCATCACAACTTTTTTTGCCCGAATGATATCACAGATTCCCATGGTCAGCGCCTGACGAGGTACATCATCAATACTGGTAAAGAAACGCTTATTTGCTTCAATGGTGGACTCTGTCAGACTGACACAGTGTGTCCCTTTTGTAAATACACGATCCGGCTCATTAAATCCGATATGACCGTTGCGTCCGATACCAAGAAGCTGCAGGTCGATGCCGCCTAAAGAGGCAATCCGTCTGTCATAGTTCTCACATTCTGCCACAATGTCTGTATTTTTTCCATTTGGGATAAACGTATGATCCTCGCGGATATTGATGGAATCAAAGAAATTATGATACATAAAGTACGCATAACTCTGATCACTGGTAATATCCAGTCCAACATATTCATCCAGATTGACAGAATAACATTCGGAAAAATCTACATCTCCCTTGTTATACCAGTCGATAAGCTGGCGATAGATGCCAAGCGGGCTGCTTCCAGTTGCCAGTCCAAGCACACAATACGGTTTCATAATTACCTGCGCAGAAATAATATTTGCTGCCTTTCTGCTCATCTGATCATAGTCTTTTGCTCTAATAATTTTCATTGTAATACCCTCTCCAAAATCTCACTCAGCTTATATTTTGGTTGTTATCTTTTTATCCAAGAATGTCCTCCGCATTCTTACATGTATTCCAAAGTGCACATCATGTAATACCTATCCTGTTCTTCTGTGCATCTTTTGAAACTCTATACCACATATTTTATTTTTGTGATCTGTTACTGCCAGATCTGACCGCCAATGATTACTTTTTCCAGATTCAGTTCTTTATCCAGAACCAGAAGATCCGCCCTGGCTCCCTTGCGGATACATCCAATTTCCTGCGCCAGTCCGATAGATTCTGCCGGTGTCAGCGTCGCTGCCCGGATTGCCTGCTCCAGCGGAACTCCAAAACGGATCACGTTTCTCACCGCATCCATCAGATGGATGGAAGAACCTGCAAGTGTTCCATCTGCCAATGTCGCTTTTCCGGCTTTCATCCACACCGGTTGTCCGCCCAGGGAATATTTGCCCTCCGGCATTCCCGCACAGCGCATGGAATCAGAGATCAGATTCATTTTATTGCCAAATAACGCTGCCGTCATGCGAATCACTGACGGATCAATGTGAAAACCATCACAGATCAGTTCCACCGTTGCATCTGCATCAAAAGCGGCTCCGATAATGCCCGGCTTGCGGTGATGAAGCCCGTTCATGCCGTTAAACATATGCGTGACATGAGTTGCTCCTGCTTCAAAAGCGGCCTTTGCATGTTCATAATCTGCCACAGAATGTCCCAGAGATACCGTGCAAATCTGACTTGCTTCCCTGATAAATGCGTTGTTCTCATCAACTTCCGGCGCAACCGTGATCATCCGCACCCGTCCGCCACTGGCATCATTTAATTTCTTCAGTTCCTCTATATCCGGTTTCTGCAAATAGGCTGCATTCTGCGCACCTCTTTTTTCATAAGAAACAAAAGGGCCTTCCAGATGCACACCCACACAGTTTGCCCCCTCTGACGTAAAATCCCGGATCGCATGCATTGCCGCCAATAGCTGTTCCTCCGACAGTGTCATCGTAGTCGGGCACCAGCTTGTCACACCTTTCTGCGCATAGTAACGGGACATTTTCCGTAAGCCATCGCTATCACCGTCACTGGCATCTGCATTTACCGCACCATGGGAATGAATGTCCACCAGTCCCGGAATTACATATTTTCCGGAAACATCCAAAACTGACTCACCGTCTGTATCTGCACCATTGTCCTGTTGGATATCCACTCTTATATCACGACCAACTCTCTCTGTCACATCCAAAATCTTTTCTGAACAGACCACATCCACACTGGAAAATTTGCCATCCGGCAGAAATACACTTCCATTTATAAGTTTCATAAAGATCTTCTCCTGTATCCTTTTCTAACATGAATATTTTCCCTCTTTTTACAGCTAAATGCAAGCTTTTTTCTTCTGATTTAGCCACATTTCACTTTCATTTCTTTCATATTTACACTTTCATTTCTTCCGTATTTACCGTTGCTTTTCCCAGCCTGAAACCGTATAATAAATAGAATATAAACTATATTTATATTTTTTGTTTTTATATAAGGAGGAGATTAAGATGAAAAAGCCTGTATTAGTTGTAATGGCAGCCGGAATGGGAAGCCGCTATGGTGGATTAAAGCAGATGGATCCTGTTGGAAGCCATGGTGAAGTCATTATGGATTATTCTCTCTACGATGCACGTCGTGCCGGTTTTGAAAAAGTTATTTTCATCATCAAACATTCTATAGAAAACGCATTCAAAGAGACCATTGGAAATCATGTTTCCAAATATATGGAAGTTGCTTACGCATATCAGGATCTGGACGATCTGCCGGAAGGTTATACCGTTCCGGAAGGCCGCGAAAAACCCTGGGGAACCTGCCATGCGATCCTGGCCGCCCGCGATCTGATCGATGCTCCGTTTGCAGTCATCAATGCCGACGATTACTATGGAACAACCTGTTTCCAGATCATCTATGATTACTTATCCACACATGCTGATGATGGCAAGTACCGTTACTGCATGGTGGGCTACCAGTTAAAAAATACTGTTACAGAAAATGGTTCTGTTGCCCGCGGTGTCTGCACTACAGATGCTGATTCCAATCTGGTCAGCGTTGTGGAGCACACACAGATCGAACAGTACGAAAATGGCATTCGTTTTACAGAAGATAAAGGAGAAACCTGGCATGATATCGACGGTGATACCACAGTTTCCATGAATTTATGGGGATTCAGTGAAAGTTTTATCAAAGAGGCAAAACTGCGCTTCCCTGCATTTTTAGATGAGGCAATGGTTTCCAATCCATTAAAAGGCGAGTACTTCCTTCCATCCGTGGTAAGTCAGCTTCTGGATGAGGGCAAAGCAACTGTCAAAGTATTGAAAAGCCCTGACAAATGGTATGGTGTAACTTATCGTGAAGACAAACCTGGAATTGTAAAAGCACTGGCTCAGAAAGCTGCGGAAGGCTTATATCCGTCTCCGTTATGGGACTAAACTTTTCACAAAAAAAGAATCCTGCCATGCAGGATTCTTCTCCGCCTACGGCGGATCGCATTGCGACATTCTTCATCTCCGCCGCAGTGCGATCCACGCGAAGCGTTTTTAATTATTGCAGCTTACGATTCCTTTTTTTCCATCCAATGTCACAAAAGCACCGGATTTCAAGATCTGTGTTGCATTTTCAGCCCCAATCAGTACTGGAAGATCAAGACTTAACCCTGCAATGGCACCGTGACAATCTACGCTGTCATTTTCAATGATCAGACCTGACGCCAGACGGATCTGCTCCATCATCTCATTCGTGGTATCTTTGGCAACAATAATGTCACCCTCTTTAAATTTTTCTTTTAACTCTTCAGGAGAAGCAACAACACAGAGGTTTGCCGATGCTGTTCTGTCTGTCAGCCCTTTTCCCTGCATCAGAATATGACCTGCCACATGCACTTTGATCATATTGGTTGTTCCGGAAATACCAAGCGGCACACCTGCTGTCAGGACAACGATCTCGCCCTGTTCGATCAGTCCCATTTCCTCTGCTTTATCTACCGCATGGTCAAATAATTCATCGGAATTATGCTTTAATTCTACCAGTAACGGTGTCACACCCCAGGACATATTCAGTTTTCTGCATACGTCTTCATTTACGGAGCATCCGATGATCGGGCACGCCGGACGGTATTTGGATACCATGCGTGCGGTACGTCCGGAATTGGATACCGTGATGATCGCTGATGCGTTCAGATCCATCGCTGTCGTACAGGTTGCATGTGCGATCGCATTCGTGATATCCGGATTGGTCAGAATGCCACGTTTTTTCAGGCGGGACATATAGTTGATATCCTGCTCTGTACGGGATGCGATTTTTACCATGGTCTGCAGTGCTTCTACCGGATAATCTCCGGCAGCCGTCTCTCCAGAAAGCATGATCGCACTGGTTCCGTCATAAACAGCATTTGCAACGTCTGTAGCTTCTGCACGGGTTGGGCGCGGATGTTTCATCATGGAATCCAGCATCTGTGTTGCTGTGATAACCTGTTTTCCTGCTTTGTATACTTTTTCAATCAGGATCTTCTGGATAACCGGAACATCCTCCATCGGGATCTCAACCCCCATGTCTCCGCGGGCTACCATGATACCGTCAGATACGCGGATGATCTCATCAATGTTGTCCACACCCTGTTTGTTCTCAATTTTTGCAATAATATTGATGCTCTTGCAGTCATGATCATCCAGGATTTTGCGGATCTCAAGGATGTCATCTGCAGTTCTTGTAAAAGAAGCTGCAATAAAATCAAATCCATTCTCAATACCAAACACGATATCGCTGTAATCAGTCTCACTGATGAATGGCATGGAAAGCTCTACATTCGGTACATTGACACCTTTTTTATTAGAGATCATGCCGCCATTGATAACTTCACACACAATGTCGGTTCCATCCAGATGCACAACCTTCATCTCGATCAGACCGTCATCGATCAGAATACGGTCGCCCACATTCACATCATTATACAAATCTTCGTATGTGATGGCAACCCGGTCTGCATCGCCCACAAAATCACCAAGTGCAAGTGTAAAAAGCTGTCCCTCTTTCAGTTCTGCCTTTCCACCTTTCAATTCTTTCAGACGTATCTCCGGTCCTTTTGTGTCAAGAAGTGCTGCTACAGGAAGATTTAATTCCTTACGCAACGCAACCAGTTTCTCAAAACGCCCTTTCTGTTCCTCGTGGGAACCGTGGGAAAAATTGAAACGTGCAACGTTCATTCCTTCCAACATTAACTGGCGGAGTACATCATCTTTATCTGTAGACGGTCCAAGTGTGCAGACAATTTTGGTTTTACGGATTTCTTTCATAAATACACAATTCCTTTCCTGTAAGTGCTGAAAATCAAATGATTTTTCATGCAAAATATAAATTAATCGAGTAGGAGGGGGATTTGAATAGTCCCCCGACCTCTCACACCACCGTGCGT
>CAVEOS010000108.1:0-6090 GCA_963617435.1 Lachnospiraceae bacterium | reverse complement strand
GTCAGAACTGCCACAAAATTAGTTGAAACAAGCTTAACTAAATGACATTGATTTTCATTCTTCTCCCCCCAAAAAACAACGAACTTCATTCCTACATTTCAACAAATCTTTTGCATTTTCATCATCGTTCCACGCATTTTCCATGACATCATCACTTTACCATCTTGCAGTAAATCTTGCATAATATATACTTTTTGTCTTGTTTTTGAATTATTCAGAATCATTTCCTTCATTTTTCCTTGTTATTTATTTAACATTATCATCTTTTTGTACTTTTTTGAATTATTTCATTTTTTCTCTTGCATTTTTCTTTCAACTTCCATATACTTTTAAACATGGTGTCACACATTGACACTAAGGGGAAAATTTTTTAATAATAATTTGTGAAATTAAAAGGAGTATGACACATGAACAATCAGGTACAGATCAGAAAGTTCAAAAAAGTTCTGGTAGCAAATCGTGGTGAGATCGCCATTCGTGTATTCCGAGCCTTGAACGAGCTGGGAATTACAACCGTCAGCATTTATTCCAAGGAAGACCGTTACGCACTCTTCCGTTCCAAAGCAGATGAATCCTATCCGCTGAATCCGGAAAAAGGACCGATCGATGCATATCTTGACATTGATACCATCATCAAGATCGCTCTGGCAGCAAACGTTGACGCTATCCATCCGGGATACGGATTTTTATCAGAGAATCCGGATTTTGTAGATGCCTGTGAAAGAAACGGCATTGTATTTATCGGACCTTCCAGTCAGATCATGAATGCAATGGGTGACAAAATTTCTTCCAAAAAAATGGCAATCGATGCCCAGGTACCGATTATTCCTGGTGTTGACTACGCAATTAAAGATATTGATACAGCAACAAAAATCGCAGCAGAGGTTGGTTTCCCGATCATGCTGAAAGCTTCCAACGGTGGCGGCGGACGTGGTATGCGTATCGTAAACGCGATGGAAAATCTGGAAAAAGAATTTAATGAAGCAAAAAATGAGTCTAAAAAAGCATTTGGTGATGACAAGATTTTCATTGAGAAATATCTGCGCGCACCAAAACATATCGAAGTTCAGATTTTAGGCGATAATTACGGAAACGTTGTTCACCTTTTTGACCGTGACTGTTCTGTACAGAGACGTCATCAGAAAGTGGTTGAATATGCACCGGCGTTCTCCATTCCGGAAGAAACCCGTAAAACTATTTTTGACTCTGCCATCCGCCTTTCCAAAGCAGTTGGCTACCGCAACGCCGGCACACTGGAGTTCCTGGTTGATGCAGACAACCACCCATACTTTATCGAAATGAACCCTCGTATCCAGGTAGAGCATACCGTCAGCGAGGAAATTACAAATATCGATCTGGTGCAGTCCCAGATTCTGGTAGCGGAAGGATATCCGCTGGATTCCGATAAGATCAACATCAAATCTCAGGATGACATCCACTGCATCGGTTATTCCATTCAGACCCGTGTTACCACTGAAGATCCGGCAAACAACTTTATGCCTGATACCGGTGAGATCACGGTTTACCGTTCCGGTTCCGGAAAAGGTATCCGACTGGACGGCGGTAATGCTTACACCAGCGCTGTCATCTCTCCTTACTACGACAGCCTTCTGGTAAAAGCAATTTCCATCGACCGTACCTTTGAGGGTGCTGTACGCAAATCCATCCGTGCATTACAGGAAATGCGTATCCGTGGTGTAAAAACAAATATTCCATTCCTGATCAACGTGCTGCATCATCCGACCTTCGTTGCAGGAAAATGTTATACCACTTTCATCGAGGAGACACCGGAGCTGTTCCAGCTCACCCAGAGCCAGGACCGTGCAACCAAGATCATTGAGTTTATCGGTGACCGTATCGTCAACTCCCAGAAAGGTCAGAAACCGCACTATGAGAACCGTGTGCTTCCGAAACTGGATCAGAGAAAACCGGTATATGGTGCCCGTGATGAGTTCCTGAAACTTGGTGCAGAAGGTTTCATGCAGAAAATCCTGAAAGAGGATAAATTATATGTTACAGATACTACCATGCGTGACGCTCAGCAGTCTCTGATGGCAACCCGTATGAGAAGTAAAGATCTGTGCGGTGCTGCTTACGCTACAAACGCATACATGCAGAATGCATTTTCCGTTGAGGCCTGGGGCGGTGCTACTTACGATACCGCTTACCGTTTCTTAAAAGAATCTCCGTGGAAACGTCTGGAGCTTTTGAGAAAACGTATGCCAAACACACTGATCCAGATGCTACTGCGTGCTTCCAACGCCGTTGGATACAGCAACTACCCGGACAATGTGGTTCAGGAGTTTATCAAAATCTCTGCTGCTCACGGCATTGATGTGTTCCGTATTTTTGACAGTTTAAACTGGGTAGAAAATATGAAAATGCCGATCGAGGAGGCATTAAAAACCGGCAAGATTGTAGAGGGAACTATCTGCTACACCGGCGACATCACAAGCCCGACAGAGACAAAATATACACTGGATTATTATGTAAAAATGGCTCTGGAACTGGAATCCTTAGGATGTCATTCCATTGCGATCAAAGATATGGCAGCACTGTTAAAACCGCGTGCTGCAAAAGAGCTGGTAACTGCTCTGAAACAGGAACTTCATGTACCGCTCCACTTACATACACACGATTCTACCGGAAACGGTGTCAGCACAGTTCTGATGGCCGCGGAAGCAGGTGTGGATATCGTGGATCTGGCCATTGAGTCTATGTCTTCCATGACAAGCCAGCCTTCTATGAACGCGGTCGTAGAAGCTCTGCGTGGCAGCAAACGTGATACCGGTCTCGATTTTGAAGAACTGGATGAGCTCAGCCGTTACTACGGACGTATCCGTAAAGTTTACGAGCAGTTTGAGAGTGATATGAAAGCTCCGAATGCTGAGATTTACAAATATGAGATTCCTGGTGGACAGTACTCCAACCTGTTAGCTCAGGTTACAAGCATGGGTTCTGCAGATGAATTTGAATCCATCAAAGCTTTATACAAAGATGCCAACGATCTGCTTGGAAATATCGTAAAAGTTACTCCGACTTCCAAAGCGGTTGGCGATCTGGCCATCTTTATGTTTAAAAACGGTCTGACAAAAGAAAATATTCTGACAGCTGGTGCAGGACTCTCCTATCCGGATTCTGTTGTATCCTACTTCCAGGGTATGATGGGACAGCCTTACGGTGGATTTCCGAAAGAGCTTCAGAAAATTGTTCTGAAAGACATTGAGCCGCTGACAAACCGCCCGGGTAAATCTCTCCCGCCGGTTGATTTTGAGGCAATCAAGAAACATCTGATTGAGAAATACAATTATGAGGATAAATCCGAAGAAGTTATGAACCAGAAAGCCATCAGCTATGCGCTGTATCCGAAGGTTTATGAAGACTACTGCGAGCATTTCCAGATGTACAATGATGTAACACGCCTGGAGAGCCACGTTTACTTCTACGGATTACGCAAAGGTGAAGAAACTTACCTGAATATCGGAGAAGGAAAACAGCTTCTGATCAAATATCTGGAGGAAGGCGAACCGGATGAGAACGGTATCCGCACTCTGACTTTCCAGGTAAATGGTATGCTTCGTACCGTCAAGATTCAGGATAAGAACCTTGAGATCAAAGCGGACCGCAAGCTGAAAGCAGACAAGACAAATCCGCAGCACCTTGGTTCTTCTATTCCGGGTACGGTTGGAAAAGTACTTGTAAAAGAAGGCGATGCGGTAACAGAGAATATGCCGCTGCTTACTGTAGAGGCTATGAAGATGGAGACAACTGTTGTGTCCAAGATTACTGGTACGGTCGACAAAATTTATGTACAGCAGGGTGATACGGTATCACAGGATGATCTGTTGATTTCCTTCCATATCGTAAAATAAGATGTAACGTCCGAAAACGAAATTAGTAAAAAGAAAACAACATAGCAGACACGTGCAGTTTTCTATCTCTGCTGCACCGCTTATCTCCGGCTTTCTTTGCGAACTCGTACGCAAAACCAGCGTACTCAAACACACTCCGAAAGCCGGGCTAGGCGCAGCAGATCTTACGAAAACTCGCACTACTGTCTTGTTATGTTGTTTTCTTTTTACATTTTTTCGTTTTCTACGTTATGGAGCCGCTGACGCAAAAAATTCTACCTATACACCCTTGTGAATCGCATTGTCACCGTAACGCCTTTTGATCTTTGCAATGGCATCGTCTAAACTTGCCAGTTTTTTCTGTTTCTGTGCTTCTTTTTCCCGTCGAAGTTCTTCCTGTTTTTCCTGCTTCTGGTATTTTCCAAGATCGAACAGACTGATCTGTGTCGGTTCTTCTTCGTCCTGCAATTTGGTTGTACGGATACCAAGCAACCGGATTGGTTCGCCGTCCCAGAGTTCGTTAAACAGCTGACAGGCGCACTGATAGATTTCCATTTCTTCTGCGGTCGGTGTCAGTATGGTTGTCTGATGTGATACGGAACGAAAGGAAGCATATTTGATCTCCGTACTGATCTGTGCCGCCAGAAAATGATGCTTTTTTAGGCGCTGTGAGACACTGACCGCCAGTTCCTTTAATACGGCGTATGCCTCTTCTTCTGTCTCTGCATTGTTCGCCAGTGTCGTGGAATTTCCCACGCCCTTGGCTTTTGGTTTTTCTTTTACAACCTGTCCTTCATCGATTCCATTTGCATAATTCCAGAGCATTCCACCATGACTTTTCAGCCAACTTTCCACCACCGCTTTATCGGTGCGCGCCAGATCTCCGATTGTGCGGATTCCCATTTTTTGCAATAATTTCGCACTGCTTTTTCCACACATATGTAAGGAACCGATTGGCAATGGCCAGAGTTTTTTCTGGATTTCACTTACATATAAAGTGTGAACCAAATTTGGTTTTTTGAAATCCGATGCCATTTTTGCCAGTACTTTTCGATCTGAGATTCCTACATTTACCGTAAATCCAAAGGTATCATACACGCTGTCTTTAATATATGTCGCTGCTGCCTCCGGACTTGGAAAACGGTCTCGAATCGGTTCAAAGGACATATAACACTCATCGATGCTGACCTGCTCAATTTCATCACAAATACTGCGCAGATGGCGCATCAGTTTCTGACTCATGTCACGGTAATACGCGTGATCCGGTGGAACCATCACAAGTGTCGGACATTTTTGAAATGCACTGGCAACGGTTTCTGCTGTCTGAATACCAAAGGCTTTTGCCGGAATGGATTTCGCAACAACAATTCCATGGCGGGTTTCCTGATCTCCGCCTACAATGGATGGGATCGTGCGCAGATCCTGCGTGCTGCCATTTTGTAATTCCCGTAATGCGCTCCAGCTTAAATACGCGGAATTTACATCGATGTGAAATATGATAGCATTATCGTTTAAAATCATAGTATCTCCCCCAATGACCACTATATCCACTGCCAATATACTTAATATTATTCATATCCTTTATATGTCGCTTTATCGTCCTTGTACTAGATAATCACGATGCGCTAACGCATTTACCAATGCCTCATGATAACTCCGTTCAACATACTCCGGCATTTCCTCTCTGGAATTTGCCGTCTTTCTCCACATCATTTTTGCATTTCTCTTAATAAAAGCTTCCCCATTGTCAATCAAAGACAACACACTTCCAGAATACTCTGCATCATCAAATGCATCTATCGTTTCACCCATTTTATTTAATCCATTCCATCTTGTACAAAAAAGTCTGGAACATCGGATTGGGCTTTCATCTGCAATTAACACACCTGCATTAGTAAGATATCCTTGCTCATTCGCCAGACCAAACGAAATCAGATCTTTTTCATCAAAACTTGTTCCTGTCCATTTTTTATAACGTTCCCGAAGTTTTGAAAATGCATAGTCCTCTACTTTATACGTTGAAATCTGTGAATCATAGGATGTATTTTTTCCTCTGAGTACCAAACGTTTCAGTTCTGTTGCTTCTCCAACTAGATCTTTAATATTCATATAAATGCTCACCCTCTACATTTTCTTTTTTATAACTGTTCCTTTATCCATGCAGCTAATTTTTTTCGCTTATATTTTTTAGCAAAATCACTTAGCTGTTTTCCATCAAATGTGTGTAATTTTAAATCTA
>CAVEOS010000107.1:0-6362 GCA_963617435.1 Lachnospiraceae bacterium | reverse complement strand
CTGTAAAACCAACGATTATAAGTTGATTTTTGTTTAATCAGCAGACACTATATAATAACGGATAAATCCTGCCGTTTACTACAGGAATTTTTCATTTTCATAATATTATTTGTAAAAGATGTTCCCCACCCCCCCAACACATAAAAACGCAAAAAGTACCTTGTCAATTTAAAACCATCGACAAGGTACTAAAATATCATAAAAATTTATAATATAACTTTAAAAATCAGGAATATAACTATCACAGCAATTATGGTGCCCCAAACGAACCTTCCACATCCAGAAGATTCCTGTGAAGATCTACTGCGTTTTTCTTTTTGTTGCGAATAGTTACGCTGCCACGATGCCGTTTTATATCCTGATAATGAATGAGTCTTTCTGTTAGACCTGATTGCTTTTCGATATAAAGCCAACGGATCACTTGTGGACATTATTCGAGAATAAAAACTATTTATCCATTGTATATCACCACGGTTACACATATTTGCTTCCGTATATCCCGGCTCATGCACAATTTGATTTCTCACCCAACGATAATGTTTCAGTTGCTTCAAATCCTCATTCCAACTTTTAACATAACGCGAACCCATAGGTGTATTAATCATTTCATCAATATACAATGAGATACCATGCTTATCACAGTACATTTCATTGCATAATTTTTCAAGTTTCTTATAAGAATCAATAAAATTCATCATTTATTCGCACTACCCCAGTTTTCAAGCTTCATACGCCATTCGGAACACTTCAAGTATGTCGTCATATGCCAATTCTTTATAACCGATCAATGTTCGTGTCTGACCTCTGGAACAATTGAACGCCAACGTCTCCAGATCTGTTTCTTTCACACCAAGCATTTTCAGATTCGTCGGCATTCCGATGGATGCATAAAATGCTTCCTGCATGTTAATGGCAGTTTCAATGGTTTTCTCCGGATGTTCAAAATCCACATCCACGTTCCATACATTCTGCGCATACTGTAACCAACGATTGATGTTTGCCTTGTATACATAACGTGCCCAGCTGCACCAGAGTGCTGCCAGACCGGCTCCATGTGCCACCTGTGTATACATACCGGAAACCTCATGTTCCAGCTGATGAACGACAAGCTGTGTCTTGCGTCCACATCCCGTCAAACCGTTATGTGCCAGAGAGGAAGCCCACATCATATTTGCGCGTGCTTCATAGTTTTCCGGATCTGCCAGACAGTCTTTTCCGGCTTTCATCACATTTCTGATCACAGATTCTGCAATAGCGTCGGTCAAATAAGTATCTTCCCCCGGACAGAAATAACGCTCGATGGTGTGCATTCCGATATCTACGATACCACAAGCTGTCTGATACGGGCTTACCGTATAGGTCAGCTCCGGATTTTCAATAGCAAAATCCATGCGGTTGCAACTACATCCATAGCCACGTTTTTCATTTGTTTCTGTATTTGTGATAACACAGGAATTAGACATTTCCGAACCGGCTGCTGCCAGTGTCAGAATCGCACCTTTTCGCAGTGTTTTCTGTGGTACACATTTTCCAAGTGAAAAATTCCAGACATCAATATCAGGATTTGCCACACCGTTTGCAATGTCTTTGGAAGAATCCAGTACAGAACCTCCACCGACGGCCAAAACAAAATCAACGCCTTCCTTCTGGCAAAGTGCGATGCCTTCCCGCACCAGTTTCAATTCCGGATTTGCTGTCACGCCGCCAAGTTCCACGTAAGCGATGCCTTCTGCTTCCAATGCCTTTTCCACACGGTCTAATAATCCGCTTTTTCTGGCAGACTGACCGCCAAAGTGAACCAGCACTTTCTTCGGTGCATATCCGGCAATGATTTTTCCAACATTTAATTCTTCATCTTTTCCAAAATATACTTTTGTCGGTGTTTCATATACAAAATTTTCCATACTATTCTACCTCCAGCAAACATGTTCTTGTGTTGATACTACTTTATAACAATCCATAAAAATGTTCAACCAATCCTTCGATATTCCATACAATTTACATCAGCATCCCCTGTACTATTCAAAAAAATCCATTTACAAAATATAGCCTATATTTTGCAAATGGATTTTGGTATCATTTCTGGTAAAGCGGACATTCGCAATCCACTTTCGCTACTTGCTCATGAACGCAATCGCTTTGCGACCTGCGTTCAAATTCTATACTTCCAATTTCATGTCGCCGTCTTTGATCCAACCGGCTTTTCTCATTCCTTCTGAGAAGATCAGTGTCACAACTGCCGGCAGAACAAAGTGCATGAGGATAATCTGAATCAGTGCTACTTTGGATGACATTCCTGTCTCAAGCATTGCACCGTAAGCTGCAATCTGTCCGACGAAACCTGCGGAACCCATTCCGGATCCGATCGGTGTGCTTACCATATGTAAGACCGCAGATGCGATCGGTCCCAAAATCGCGCTGGAAATAATCGGTGGCAGCCAGATCAGCGGTCTGCGCAAAATATTCGGCACCTGAAGCATGGATGTTCCGATTCCCTGTGCGATAAAACCGCCAAATTTATTTTCACGATAACTAGCTACCGCAAAACCAACCATCTGACAACAGCATCCGATGGTTGCTGCGCCTGCTGCCAGTCCTGTCAGTCCCATGGAAACGCCAAGTGCTGCGGAACTGATCGGTAATGTCAGAATCATTCCCATCAGAACGGATACCGCAATACCACCAAGAATCGGTGAGGCCTCTACATTAATATTTACCAGATTTCCAAGCCATTTCATAAAGTTGGAAATTGGTGGTCCAACGATAAATCCTGCTGCCGCACCGGTACAGATTGATACCAGTGGTGTCAAAATAATGTCAATCTTTGTTCTTCCTGCAACCAGTCTGCCGCACTCGATACCGATCAGTGCTGCAACAAAAGCGCCCAGCGGTTCTCCTGCTTTTCCCAGTGCAAAATTTTCCATTCCAAGTGTCGGAAACGCTCCGATCATACCGGCTACTGCTGCGGAAACCGTCACAAGCGGTCCCTGTTTAAATTTTGCAGCAACACCGACACCGATACCTGCACCGGTCACTGTTTTTGCTACATTGGAAATGGCGATCAGATATGTTCCAATCTCATTTCCGACTAAATTTCCGATCTGTCCAATGATCGTTCCGATGATCAGTGTGGAAAAAAGTCCAAGCGCCATTCCACTCAAACCATCAATAAAAATGTGATTCAGTACTTTTTTCATAAAACTTCTCTCCTTTATATTTTCTCATATTGCTATAAGAGCATGACTTTTTCATAGAATAGACAAATCCATTTTCATGTGCAAGAATTTCCTTGTTTTTTCTGTCTTGTCACTTGTCGTCACATTATAGCACAGAGCGTGTAAAAAGAGAAGTCTCTCTTTGTCTCTAATTTTTCCTTATTTTTGAACAGGCTGCCGTTTGAAGAAAAATGCCAGTACCATACAGCCCGCCACGATCAGCATCGGAAGCCAGAACAGATTCATATAAATTGCACGAATTGCCTCCGGACTTTGCTGCGCTGCCTCTGCTGCATAATGTCCTGCGTGAAGCACAGCTGAAAATACCACACCGGCAATGGCCGTTCCCGCTTTCATCGTGCACATCATAAAAGATGTCATCACACCCTGCGGGCGTTTTCCGGTCAACGCCTCCACTTCATCCACTGTATCCGCACAGATGGCATAACACGGACTGGTTGCCATACTTTTTCCAAGTCCTGCCAGCAGCATAAAAATGCAAAACAGGACCAGATTTTTTCTGCAAACAAACATAACCCCTGTCAGCATCAGGAAAGCACCAAATCCAAACAACATGCAATTTCTGTTTCCAAGCCGATTGAGCATCTTATCCATAAATAACGCTGCCAGAAGCTGCGCCATCGTATAAATCGTGAGAATCAAAGTTGCCCGGCTCTCATCCATCAGAATATATTTGGAATAATACATAATGCTCTGGTTTTGCAGAATCATAACAACCATAACACAGGCCCCAATCACACAGAGCAAAATCCAGGAACGGCTTTTTACCGCACATTGCAGAGACTCCTTTAAACTCATGCGCGCTTCCCCTTCTGTCCGCACACGCTCTCGACAGGAAATACTGCAATTTTCCAGTAACACAAAATTTATCACACCATAAATTACCGCCACCGGTGCAAAGCTGAAACGTCCCTGCACGCCGCACAACGCTACCAGCGGCAAGGTCAGAAAACTTACCAGCAGACTTCCGGTTCCGCTTCCAAATACTTTAAAACTGTTCAACACACGCCGTTCTTTTACATCACTGGTCAACAGTGCCAACAACGTACCATAACCGGTATTGTTGACCGCATACAAAATGCAGAATAGCAAATAAGTAACAAACGCAAACAGCACTTTCCCGTGTGCACTCAGATCCGGCACCATAAAAACAAGGATAAACATGATCGTCAGCGGAATCGTGGTGGTATAGATAAAGGGCTTTGCCTTTCCCCCTTTAAAATGACTACCATCAATGGCGACTCCCGTCAGGAAATTTACCAACGCTTCTAGTAATCTCGTCACACCAAAGATCACGCCCACTGCCGCAATGGAAATTCCTGCGATATCCGTATAATAATAGGAAAGATAAGAACTGACTGTCCCAAACGTAATGCAGCTTGCCACATCTCCACCACTGTAACTGAATTTTTCCCACAAAGATATTTTAACGGGTTCTCTTTTTATGTTTGTAGTTTTCATTGTCTGCCCCCAAATTAAACTGATTTTTAATATATTTACCACACATCTTATAAAAATAAGTTTACTACTTTAGGTTAAAGAAATATAGAAGGATTTTTCCCAAATACTGTAAATTCGTATCAATACATTATCTTTTATCATGCTTTATTCAGTGCATGTATTTCGAAAATAATTGTACTTGCAAAAAAATTGTTCCATTGTTCACTAAAAAAAGGCATCCTGTTAAGGCACAAACTTTTATATTGTTATAACGCAAAAAAATCAGCAGATATACTCTGCTGATTTCAATGATGCAGGAAAAGGGACTTGAACCCTCATGACTGCAATAGTCACACGGACCTGAACCGTGCGCGTCTGCCAATTCCGCCATTCCTGCGTATTAAATTAAATTGTCTGCTGCATCGTTGATATAAATATAAAATGCAGGAAAAGGGACTTGAACCCTCATGACTGCAATAGTCACACGGACCTGAACCGTGCGCGTCTGCCAATTCCGCCATTCCTGCGTATTAAATTAAATTGTCTGCTGCATCGTTGATATAAATATAAAATGCAGGAAAAGGGACTTGAACCCTCATGACTGCAATAGTCACACGGACCTGAACCGTGCGCGTCTGCCAATTCCGCCATTCCTGCGTATTAAATTAAATTGTCTGCTGCATCGTTGATATAAATATAAAATGCAGGAAAAGGGACTTGAACCCTCATGACTGCAATAGTCACACGGACCTGAACCGTGCGCGTCTGCCAATTCCGCCATTCCTGCATATCAAATTGCTTCGCTGCCCCGCAGCTGACAAAGCATATAATACAACAACGCCCTTTAAATGTCAACACTTTTTTTCTGTTTTTTCAAATGCATATTTTTTATATTTTTTTCGAAAAACTGTTGACATTATGCCTTACTTTTGGTATCATTTCTTCTTGTCGGAAACAATAATAACGGCACATGCGGAAGTGTCGGAACTGGCAGACGAGCAAGACTAAGGATCTTGTGACTATTGCAGTCGTGTGGGTTCAAGTCCCATCTTCCGCATTACTTATTTGAGTGCGGAAGCCTTATAAATCAAGGCTTCCGCGCTTTTTTTGTTTTTAAATTGTTTGAACACCCTTGAACACGTTCACATCCGGCATTTTGCCACTGATTGCTGCTTCATAGGCAGATACCCTATCTTCCAGCGGTTCCGTTGCAAAAATGTAACTCTGCTGTGTCGTAGAAATATCTTTATGCCCTGCAAACATTCTGATTGATTGCATCATTGTGCATCCGTTCCCCCTGCGCGTTTAAAAGCAGAGATGTACATTAACGCTAAATATATACCTCTGCATCTGTGTTTAAATAATATTCTATTGTAATCAAACTATTCTGTTCATTTCCTCATTGCATCCCCATATCGTAACTGATATAATCACAACATGGGTGCTACCATAACGGTAGGCGGTTAGTCCTTCAACAGAGGGACTGTGACCCTCTGATTACATAGAAACCCGAAAGGGAATCCCCTGGAAAGGAGGGCTAAGCCATGAGTATTATTGACTTTATAGCTGTGGTAAGTTTCGGCTTAACCTGCTTTGGTCTGGGATATACCTTTGGCAAGGATAATAATAAGCCACAAAAATAACCGCCCTGTCTGCAAACTAAGCGGTTATCTTTGATAGATATTC
>CAVEOS010000106.1:0-6534 GCA_963617435.1 Lachnospiraceae bacterium | reverse complement strand
CAGCTACACTTTATTACTTTTCTTCAATAGTTTCAGTTATCTCAGTTTTGGTAGAAACCGTTGGTTCTTTCAGCCTGGTCATATCTGCAAAGAATGCATTGAGTTCTTCTTCGGTATCAAATGTAGCCAGATACATCTGATTTCCCATGGCATCTGCCAGCGCATCCGGCATCCGTTCTACCATTTTGAGATGATCGTCATATTTTTCGATAATATCATTCGGTGTCAGAACGAAATCTTTGCCGTCTCGTAGACCTGCAAAAGCGCAGAAATGATGAGCACCGACCGGTTTCTGTGTGGAGTCGTATGCAATCATGTCTGCCCAGATTTTGTACACATCGGTTTCACGGGCAAAATTGATCATATCCGGAGTAAAGCCTCCGGAAGGACGCATATTGACTTCCAGTGCCATCAGGTCGCCTTTTTTTCCGAGTCCTTCATGGTCGGAGAGAAGGCGGAAAAATTCAAAATGCACGAACCGGCTGCGCACACCAAAACTTTTTACGGTTTCTCTGCCGAGATGACGGGTATCATCTGCCAGATCTTTCACAATGTAGAAAAGTGCGTTGTCGGCGTTATTTACAATGTCCATAATGGACATCGGTGTGACATTTCCTGCCTCAAAAATAGGATTCCCGTGAGAGTCAATGATCGCATCATAGGAGTTGATCTCTGCGTTGATAAATTCTTCCATGATATAAACGGTATCATCCCATTTGTTGGCAAAGAAATTGCCAAGTTCTTCATCGGAAGAAATTTTGAAGGTATGGGATGCTCCGACACCGTTATCCGGTTTTGTGACAACCGGGTATCCAACCTCACGGATAAAATTCAGGCAGCCTTCGTAGTTGTCAACCATATGATAGCGGGCAACCGGAATGCCGACACGCTGATAGTATTCTTTCATGTGGGATTTGTATTTGATACGCGGCATATCTTCATTATGAAAACCACTTGGAATATTGAAATCGGTACGCAGACGGGCGTCCTGCTCCAGCCAGTATTCATTGTTGGATTCCAGCCAGTCAATGCGGCCATAATGCCAGATAAAGTAGCCGACAGCACCATAGACTTCGTCGTAGTTTTCGAGACTGTCTACTTTGTAGTATTCCTGCAGGCTTTCCTGAAGCTCCGGGTGCAGATCGTCATAAGGACAATCGCCGATTCCCAGAACATTCATGCCGTTTTCTTTTAACTCATGGCAGAAGTGCCAGTAATTCTCCGGAAAGTTCGGAGAAATAAAAATCACATTTTTCATAATTGTTGTTCTCTCTATCTATTGTATTCTAATCCATTTATTATCTCATTGTAAAAAGTATCATCTTCTAATTTAAAAAATATCATTAGCAGTACAAATCAGTATGTTAAAAAAATATATACTAGGAAAACATTCCAAATCTTTTCATTACAAATCATACCGGATCGTACAGCAAATGCGGTACAAAATAAGTCACCTGTTTATACCACCAGTCCCAGTCATGCGCACAGTCATATCCCCAGAAATCCACCCATGCCGGAATCTGCTTCTGCTGCAGAATATCCCGCAGCTGATGGGTGCTGGCAGGTTCTTCCCATGGACCCTGACCGACACAGATGATTGCCTTGCGGTGGCGATATAAATCCATGTAAGGGTGATCTGCCGGTAAATTTGGCAGATAGTGAACTGGTGAATTCATATAAACCAGATCATCCATGTAAGAACCAAATCCGTAAGACGCATCGTAAATACCGCTTAATGCCAGCAGACCGCTAAAAAGATCCGGGCGGCGGAAATACAGGTTGGCCGCATGGGTAGCACCAAGACTGCATCCAAAAGCAATGATTCCTTTGTCGGTGTAATCAGATTGATATTCTTTCATTTTTGCATGGATAAAAGGAACCATCTCATCTGTGAGATAGCAAAACCAGTCTTCATGACGGCAGATGCGCCAGCGCGGATCACCGTTTGTGTTGGACCAGGTCTCTGTATCAATGGTATCCACCGTAAAAATGGTGACTTCTCCGGAGTCGATCCAGGGTGCCCAGACATCCGTCATATGGAAGTTTTCAAAGTCGAAAAAGCGTCCGTCCTGACAGGGGATGAACAGGATCGGCTGTCCGCCGTGACCGTACAGTTTGCATTCCATATCCCGACCGAGTGCGGGACTGTATTTTTTAAAATATTGTATGTTCATATGGAAAAGTCCTCCGTATTGAACCCGGATTAATTTGCAGCTTCAAAGATTGTTTGTCAAATATCAGGATAAATGTATTTCTTCCTATATATAATGGCATTCTATTTATTAATATTGTAGTAGGCGGCATTACAGACCATACATCAATGTATTCATAAAAAACGGAATCTGTTTTTCCCAGCTTGCTTCACAGTGTTCACCATCCGGTACAATGCGGCAGTCCAGATAAATATTTTTCTCCAGAAGCAGGCTGGCAGCCTGACCGAAGGACTGGTTCATTTTCCGCCGTTGTTTCATTTCACGGCTTCCGTAATCCATGTACAGGATGCTTCCAGGAAGCGGACGGGAACGCCGGATCATCTGCATGGAGTCGTTTGGCGCGATCCACAGGGACGGGGAGAGTGCCGCTGCACGGGAAAAAAACTGATTATAATAGAGAAGCGCGTAAATGCTCATCAGTCCGCCCATGGAACTTCCGGCGATAAAGGTGTGCTCCCGGTCCGGAAGAGTCCGGTAATGTGCGTCAATGTATGGTTTAAAGGTGCGGGTCAGCCAGTCCATGGTGATCTTTCCTTTTCCGGTAATTTTTCCCTCTTTTGGTAAAGTAAAGTTGTAAGGGGAATATTCCTGCAGCCGTCCATAATCCGGGCTGTGGTTACATTCGATACCTACGATGATCAGCGGGGTATTGGTATATTCCATATAATCTTTCAGCCCCCAGGATTTTCCGTAGGTGGCATGACTGTCAAAAAAGAGGTTATGACCGTCAAACATGTACAATACCGGAAATCGTCGGTTCGTGTCATAAGTGTATGCCTCTGGCAGACAGATGTATGCACTTCGCATCTCATCTCCGGTGAGTTCCGGAATGGTGATATCCCATTTTTCTATCATATAAAACCTCCGTGTTAAATTTAAAATCATTATAGTTCATCATAGCACAGTGGCAAAAAATTGGCAAGAAAGAGTAGTCCGTCATTGCAAAACAAAACCGCAAGTGGTATGATAGAAAGTACTTTGTGTCTGCCGAAAGGCAGCGTGTAAAAAATAGAAAACTAGAGGTATGAAAATGAAAACAAATGAAAAAGCAACGATCGGTAATATTTACCGCTTGAATGGACGTGTGCCGCTGCTGAAGGCAATCCCGTTCGGTCTGCAACATGTGCTTGCAATGTTTGTATCCAACCTGACACCGATCACCATGATCGGTCTGGCTTCCGGTTTAAGCGGAAAGGAATTGGCGGTTCTGTTACAGAATGCCATGTTTGTTGCAGGTATCGCGACCCTGATCCAGCTGTACCCGGTATGGAAAGTCGGTGCAAAACTGCCGATTGTTATGGGTGTAAGTTTTACTTTTGTAACAATCTTAAGTTACGTGGGTGGCATGTATGGATATCCGACGATGATCGGTGCCGTTTTGATCGGCGGTGTCTGTGAAGGTGTCCTTGGCCTGTTTGCAAAATACTGGAAACGGTTTATCACACCAGTGGTTTCCGCGTCAGTTGTTACGGCCATTGGATATTCCCTGTTTACCGTAGGAGCCCGTTCTTTTGGCGGCGGATATACCGATGATTTCGGTTCCGTACAGAATCTGGTGCTTGGTCTGGTGACACTGGCAGTCTGCCTGATCTTCAATGCCGTGGCAAAAGGATATTTAAAACAGTTGTCCGTGCTGGTCGGACTGATCGTAGGTTATATCATCGCGTTATGCATGGGACAGGTCGATCTGTCCGGTATGCTGGATGGCGGTCTGATCTCCCTGCCGCACCTGCTTCCGTATCGCCCGGAATTTAATCTGAGTGCGATCATTTCTGTTGCCATTATTTTTATGGTATCCGCAGCAGAGACAATCGGTGATTCCACTGCACTTGTTTCCGGTGGACTTGGCCGTGAGATCACAGAAAAAGAGATTTCCGGAGCACTGGCCTGTGACGGTTTCGCAAGCTCCATTTCCGGATTATTCGGATGCCCGCCGGTTACTTCCTTCAGCCAGAACGTAGGTCTGGTCAATATGACAAAAGTAGTTAACCGTTTTACGATTATGACAGGTGCTGTTTTTATGATCCTTGCAGGTCTGTTCCCACCGATCGGTAACTTCTTTGCAAGCCTGCCGCAGTCCGTACTGGGCGGCTGTACGATTATGATGTTTGGTACCATTATGATCAGTGGTATCCAGATGCTGGCAAAATCAGGTTTTTCTCAGAGAAATGTAACCATCGCAGCATTATCCCTTGCCATCGGTATCGGATTTACATCCACCAGTGAAGTGGAGATCTGGAATATTTTCCCGCAGATCGTCAAAGATGTATTTTCCGCAAACTGCGTGGCAGTTGTATTTGTGGTAGCGATCATTCTGAGCCTGATCCTGCCGAAAAATATGGAGATTGAAAAAATCAGCGATTAAAATAGAGCGCATAAAAAGCAATATCTGTAAACTGTTTGAAAAGGTGAAAAAGTATGAATACATTTCTGTTTGATATGGATGGAACTTTATTTGATACGGAAAAATATTATACCCGTGCCTGGAAACAGGCAATTTTTGATGCGGGATATGAGCTTTCGGATGAGGAAGTACTGAAGCTTCGAAGTCTTGGCCGTCCTTTTGCGGTGGAGCAGTTCCAGCGGTGGTTTGGACCGGAGGTGGATTATCCGGCGATCAAGGAACGCCGGAAAGCGCTGATGAAAGACTTCCTGGCGGGACCGGTTCCGTTAAAACCGGCGGTTCCGGAGACGTTACAGTTTTTGAAAGAACAGGTATACCGTCTTGCGGTTGTGACTGCGACCGGACCGGAACAGGCAGAACATAATCTTGGTACGGCGGGAATCCGGCAGTATTTTGATGCGGTGATCTGTGCGACCATGGTGGAGCGTGGCAAACCGGCGCCGGATGTCTATGAATATGCCTGCCATACACTGGATGTGGCACCGGAGGAATGTTATGCAGTGGAGGACTCGCCAAACGGAGTCCGTTCTGCATATGGTGCGGGATGCCGCGTCATTATGATCCCGGATCTGACCCAGCCAGATGAAGAAACAGGGCAGTTACTGTATCGAAAGCTGGACACTTTTGGGGCACTTAAAAAATTAACTGAAAAGTGAAAAAATACACGAAAAAGTTAAAAATGGTTCCGCAAAGGGGGCTCCTGCCCTTGACAAAGAAAATAGATGTTGCTAGAATGTGCAGTAACGTAGAAAGGATGGTTTTTACATGAGAAAACAGGTGTTATCACTGTTAGTTGAAAATACTTCCGGTGTGTTAAGCCATATCTCAGGACTGTTCAGCCGACGCGGATACAACATTGACAGTTTTTCCGCAGGTGTGACCGCAGACCCGAGATTTACCAGAATCACCGTTGTTTCCAGCGGAGATGAGCAGATTCTGGAACAGATTGAAAAACAGCTGGCTAAGCTGGAAGATGTAATTGATATCAAGAAGCTTCAGGATGGAGAGTCCGTATGTCGTGAGCTGATCCTTGTAAAGATAAAGATCAACGATACAGAGCGTCAGGCAGTACTTTCTGTTGCAAATATTTTCCGGGCGAAGATCGTGGATGTATCCAATGATTCCATGGTGATCGAGTTAACCGGAGGACAGAGTAAACTGGATGCTTTCCTGGATCTGGTAAAAGGATATGACATTCTTGAACTGGCCCGTACCGGAATTACCGGACTGAGCAGAGGTTCTGCGGATGTTACTATTATAGATTAAATAATCATTTGCAAATGGAGGATAAGACAATGGCAAACGCAAAGATTTATTATCAGGAAGATTGTAACCTTTCTCTCTTAGAGGGTAAAACAATCGCAGTTATCGGCTATGGCAGCCAGGGACATGCACACGCATTAAACGCAAAAGAGTCCGGATGTGATGTAATCATCGGTCTTTATGAAGGAAGCAAATCCTGGGCAAAAGCAGAGGCACAGGGCTTCAAAGTATATACAGCAGCAGAGGCAGCAAAAAGAGCAGATATCATCATGATTCTGATCAACGATGAGCTTCAGGCAGATATGTACAAAAAAGATATCGAGCCGAACCTTGAGGCAGGCAACATGTTAATGTTCGCTCATGGTTTCAATATCCACTTCGGATGCATCAAACCACCAGCAGATGTTGATGTTACAATGATCGCTCCGAAAGGACCGGGTCATACAGTAAGAAGCGAGTATCAGGCAGGCAAAGGTGTTCCGTGTCTGGTAGCTGTAGAGCAGGATTACACAGGAAAAGCTCTTGACAGAGCACTTGCTTATGGTCTTGGAATCGGTGGAGCAAGAGCCGGTGTTCTTGAAACAACCTTCAGAACAGAAACAGAAACAGACCTCTTCGGAGAGCAGGCAGTACTTTGCGGTGGTGTATGCGCAC
>CAVEOS010000105.1:1209-6590 GCA_963617435.1 Lachnospiraceae bacterium | reverse complement strand
ATGTCAGAACTGCCACAAAATTAGTTGAAACAAGCTTAACTAAATGACATTGATGTAAAAACAGGACATATCATATTTGAAGTGGTATGTCCTGTTTGTTAAAAATTAAGTTTCCATGGTGGTTCCAGTTAAAACGTTTCCCGATATAGAAATTTTCAGGGAATTTAAATTATATTTTTCTTAAATACCATTTTTCCAACCACACAATCAACTGATACAATCCCATAGCAATCAGACAGAGTATCACAATCCCAAGAATTACCCAGTCGAGTTTCATGATTTGACTGCCATAAATGATCATATACCCCAAACCGCGACGGGAAGAGATAAATTCACCGATAACCACACCGACTAGGCAAAGTCCGATATCCACTTTCATAATGGAAAACAGATTTGGGATGTTGGACGGAAATACGACTTTTGTTAAAACAGCTTGCCGGTTTCCACCCAGTGTTTCGATTAGTTTCATCTGATTGGGATCAACGGTTAAAAATCCCTGATAGAGACTTAAAATTGAACCAAAAATTGCCACAGACATTCCGGTGACAATGATGGTTTTATAGTTGCCGCCTAACCAAACGATCAGCAAAGGTGCAAGAGCAGATTTTGGTAGACTGTTCAGCACAACCATATACGGTTCCGACACGTCGGAGACCGATTTTTTCGCCCAGAGCAAAACCGCGATCAGAATGGTAAAAAGAATGACCAGCACAAAACTGATCATGGTCTCCAACAGTGTGATGCTGACATGTTGCCAGATGGTTCCTTCCATCAGCATTTGAATAAAACAGGTGACTAGCCGTTTCGGGGAACTGAAAATAAAGTCATTGATCCAGGACAGATCTGCGGCCAGCTCCCAGAGAACGAGAAACAGTACAAAGATAAAAATGCGTAAAAAGTGTATTTTTCGTTTGTATTGCTGTTGTTGATACAGGAAGGTTTCCTGCGTGGTTTCAGGACGTTTCATGGTGCAGCTCCTTCCAGATAAGATTGAAATAGGTTTTAAAATCATCATGATCCCGGCGTTCCATCGGGGTAAGATCCGTTGGAAATGTGACAGATACGATCCGCTGGATGCGTCCGGGACGGGCAGTAAGGATAATGACGCGATCCGCCAGACTGACGGCTTCTGCCAGATCATGTGTGACTAAAATGGCGTTTTTTTTCTCTTTGCGGATAATGGAACAGATATCGTTGCTGACCGACAGGCGTGTCTGATAATCCAGTGCGGAAAACGGTTCGTCTAAAAGCAGTAATTCCGGTTTTAATACAAGGGTGCGAACCAGAGCGGCGCGCTGCCGCATACCGCCGGAGAGCTGGCTTGGCTTTGACTGGGAGAATTTTTCCAGACCATATTTTTTCAGAAGCTGTTTTGCATAAGCGCGGCTTTCTTCGGTCAGTTCATGGCGAATTTCCAGACCAAGCAGTAAGTTTTTCCAGATACTGCGCCATTCCAGCAGATAATCCTGCTGCAACATATATCCAATGTGGCGTCGGCTGTCCGCAGTCAACGGGGTTCCTTTCAAAAGCAGTGTACCGGATTCCGGTGTGAGCATGCCTGCCAGCAGATTTAAAAGCGTGGATTTGCCACATCCGCTGGGGCCGACGATGGCAACAAAATCACCGGAATTGACGGTAAACGTAATATCAGATAAAGCAGGGGTTTCCCCCTGCATCGTATGATATGCATAACACAGATGTTGAATTTCAAACAACGAATGCATGAGAGTCCTCCTTATAAGGTTTTCATTGGAACTATGTGATATAGTATAGAGTATGTAAAAATAACAGTGGTTGCTATTGTAAAACCGCCGTGAATCGTATAAAATAAATAAGTTATGAAGCAGAATTACCAAAAAGAACTGGAAAAGAAAATTCAAAAACTGCAGATGGAGCAAAAAGTTCCAACCCTGTTATTGCACGCCTGCTGTGCACCTTGCAGCAGTTATGTACTGGAGTATCTGGCAGAATATTTCCACATCACAGTGTTTTTCTACAATCCGAACATCACGGAAGCAGCAGAATATCACAAACGTGTGGAAGAAGAAAAACGTCTGATACGGGAACTTCCGGTGAAATATCCGGTGTCTTTTATCGAAGGTGCCTATGAATCGGAGCGGTTTGTGGCAGAGGTAAAAGGACTGGAGCAGGTTCCAGAGGGTGGTGCGCGCTGTGAGAAATGTTTTGCACTGCGTCTGGCAGAGACTGCAAAGTTGGCACAGGAAAAGGCATTCGATTATTTTACCACATCACTGACCATCAGTCCGCTGAAAAATGCGGCACTGCTCAATGAAGTGGGAGAAGCGGCGGCAGCGGAATATTGTCACGGAGATACGGCTTTTTTGAATTCTGACTTTAAGAAGAAAAACGGATATAAGCGATCCGTGGAATTGTCGGAAATCTATGGTCTGTACCGGCAGGATTACTGTGGCTGCGTGTATTCCAAACTGCAGCGGGAACAGGAAAAAAGAGCAAAAGCACAGGAAGAAGCTGAAAATGCAGCAAAATAGTATTTCACAAAATCTCAGTCTGAAATAGTATTCTCGTTGAGAATTTACCAGATGAGGAGAACCTGTGTGCAAGATAAGAGAAATGAAGGAGGAACAACGAGATGGCACAATTATGGGGAGGTCGTTTCACAAAGGAAACGGACAAACTGGTTTATAATTTTAACGCATCAATTTCGTTTGATCAGAAATTTTACAAACAGGATATTCAGGGCAGCATCGCACACGTGTGCATGCTTGGAAAACAGGGTATTCTGACCAAACAGGAGATGCAGGATATCGTAAAAACACTGGATGAGATCTGCAAAGATGTAGAATCCGGAAAACTGAAGATCACTGATGAGTATGAGGATATCCACAGCTTTGTAGAGGCAAATCTGATCGACCGTCTGGGTGACACCGGTAAAAAATTACATACCGGACGAAGCAGAAATGATCAGGTTGCATTAGACATGCGTCTGTATACACGTCTGGAAGTACTTTACACCGATGAGCTGGTACGTGATCTGCTGCAGGAGCTGTTAAAAATCATGGAGGAGAATACCGAGACCATTATGCCGGGATTCACACATCTCCAGAAAGCACAGCCAGTTACCTTAGCACATCATGTCGGTGCATATTTTGAGATGTTCAAACGTGACAGAAGCCGCCTGCATGACATTTATGAGCGTATGAATTACTGCCCGCTGGGTGCAGGTGCACTGGCAGGAACTACCTATCCGTTAGACAGAGAATATACTGCATCCTTACTTGGATTTGCAGGTCCGACCTTAAACAGCATGGATTCTGTATCTGACCGTGATTATGTCATTGAATTTTTATCTGCATTATCTACGATCATGATGCATCTGAGCCGCTTCTGTGAGGAAATCATCATCTGGAACTCTAACGAATATCAGTTCGTGGAAATCGATGACGCATACAGCACCGGAAGCAGCATCATGCCACAGAAGAAAAATCCGGATATCGCTGAGCTGGTACGTGGAAAAACAGGTCGTGTTTATGGCGCCCTGATGTCAATTTTAACAACAATGAAAGGACTTCCGTTGGCATACAACAAAGATATGCAGGAGGACAAAGAGCTGACATTTGATGCAATTGATACCGTCAAAGGCTGCCTGGCTCTGTTCACCGGAATGATCTCAACCATGAAATTTAACAAAGAAGTGATGAGCAAGAGTGCCCGTCATGGATTTACCAATGCGACAGATGCAGCTGATTATCTGGTAAATCATGGGGTTCCGTTCCGTGATGCACATGGAATCGTAGGCCGTATCGTGCTGTATTGCATCGACAAAGGTATTGCTATCGATGATATGTCTCTGGAAGAGTTAAAAGCCATCAGCCCGGTATTTGAAGAGGATATTTACGATGCTATTTCCATGGATACCTGCGTCAACAAACGTCTGACTATCGGTGCTCCGAGTAAAGAAGCCATGACTCAGGTGATTGCGATCGAAAAAGAATATCTGGCACATGACTGGCTGGAAGATATTGAGATTTTGCAGGAAACCAAGTAAAGAAATAAAAGAAAGACTTGCATTTTTTCGAAAATTGTTATAATATAGCACAAGAAAAAGACAATTGTTCGCGGTAAGCGGACAAATGAGAAAAGATGTATATCTAAATACGATCGCAATGGAGGATGTAAAGATGAGTGAAAAATTAAAAGTCGGAATATTAGGCGGAACAGGAATGGTAGGTCAGAGATTTATCTCTCTGCTGGAGAACCATCCGTGGTTTGAGGTAACAACCATCGCAGCAAGCCCGCGTTCAGCCGGAAAGAGATATGAGGACGCCATTGGCGATCGTTGGAAAATGACAACTCCGATGCCGGAAGCAGTAAAAGATATCGTTGTTATGAACGTAAATGAAGTAGAGAAAGTTGCTTCTGAAGTAGATTTTGTATTCAGTGCAGTAGATATGTCAAAAGACGAGATCAGAGCTATCGAGGAAGCATATGCAAAAACTGAGACACCGGTTGTTTCAAATAACAGTGCACATCGTTGGACACCGGATGTACCGATGGTAGTTCCAGAGATCAACCCACAGCATATGGACGTTATCAAATATCAGAAAAAACGTCTTGGTACAAAGCGTGGATTTATTGCAGTAAAACCAAACTGCTCCATTCAGTCTTATGCACCGGTACTGACCGCTTGGAAAGAGTTCGAGCCGTATGAGGTTGTAGCAACTACTTATCAGGCAATTTCCGGAGCTGGTAAAACATTCAAAGACTGGCCGGAGATGGTAGAAAATATTATCCCATACATTGGTAGTGAGGAAGAAAAATCCGAGAAAGAGCCGCTGCGTCTCTGGGGTGAGATCGATGAGGAGAAAGGCGAGATCGTTCCTGCTACTTCACCGGTAATCACATGCCAGTGTATCCGTGTTCCGGTATTAAACGGACATACAGCAGCAGTTTTCGTAAAATTCCGTAAGAACCCGACAAAAGAGCAGCTCATCGAGAAATTAGAGCAGTTCAGCGGCGTTCCGCAGGAGTTAAATCTTCCGAGTGCACCAAAACAGTTTATCCGTTACATGCAGGAAGATGACCGTCCACAGGTTCAGCTTGATGTTGATTACGAAAACGGTATGGGTATCAACGTAGGCCGTCTGCGTGAGGACACTGTATATGATTGGAAGTTCGTAGGACTTTCCCACAATACCGTTCGTGGTGCTGCAGGTGGAGCTGTTCTTTGTGCAGAGCTTCTGAAAGCACAGGGATATATCACTAAAAAATAATATTGTGTTGAGATATTAACGCATAGTATAAAAAGGATGAGTTTTCTGATTGAGTTGGAAGATTCATCCTTTTTACTAAATTTATTTGAAAATATTCACTGATTTTTTACTGGGAAAAGGATAGAAAAA
>CAVEOS010000105.1:0-1197 GCA_963617435.1 Lachnospiraceae bacterium | reverse complement strand
GGCGGATAGGAAAGAGTAATTTCAGGAGGCAAAAGAGATGAGAGAAAACCTTAACTGGGCGGTACTTGGTACTGGTGTGATTGCAAATGAAATGGCACAGGCGTTGCAGAAAATGGGAAAATTCCTGTATGCAGTAGGAAACCGCACCCATCAGAAAGCGGTAGATTTTGCAAAAAAATATGGTGTTAGCAAAGTATATGACCAGATCGATGATATGTTTGAGGATGAAAACGTCGATATTATTTACATTACCAGTCCACATAACACGCATTATGCCTTTATGGAAAAGGCATTACAGCACGGGAAACATCTTTTTGTGGAAAAATCCATTACATTAAACAGCCGGGAGTTGGATCAGATGATTGCGCTGGCACAGGAAAAGAATCTGATACTGGCAGAGGCAATGACTATCTGGCATATGCCAATCTATAAAAAGTTGTGGAATATCGTAAAAGAAGGAAACCTTGGAAAAGTCCAGATCATAACAATGAATTTTGGCAGTTTCAAAGAATATGATATGAATAACCGCTTTTTCAATTTGAATCTGGCGGGTGGAGCAATGCTTGATATTGGAGTTTATGCACTTTCCATTGTCCGTAGTTTTATGGATGAGACTCCGACCAATATTTTGAGTCAGTGGAAACCATCTCCGACAGGTTCTGACGAGCAGGCGACCGTTTTACTTCAAAATGAACAGGGACAGATGGCAACGGTAGCATTGTCCATGCATTCGAAACAACCGAAACGTGCCATGATCAGTTGCGAAAAAGGTTATATTGAAATTATGGAATATCCGCGTGCAGACAAAGCAGTGATCGTGGATGCTGACACTGGGGAACGGACAGAAATTACTGAGGGTGAGACTGCCAATGCATTGTATTATGAAATGCTAGATATGGAGCAGGCAGTGCGCAGCGGTAATGCAGACGAAATGCATCTGGAATATACCAAAGATGTTATGAATATTATGACAAAACTTCGGAAAGACTGGGGTGCGAAATATCCGAATGAGAACTGGGGTTAATCTGGTTATTTTAGTCGAGAAAAGTACAATTTTTGACTGAGATTATTTGCTTTAGAAAGTTAAAATAATACATTCTGGACAGGCTGTACTAATAGATGATTAATGATTAAAATAAAATTTTGGAGGAACGGAAAATGAAAGCACATAAATGGTGGAGCATTGCGGCATTATTT
>CAVEOS010000104.1:0-6616 GCA_963617435.1 Lachnospiraceae bacterium | reverse complement strand
GCTCGTTCGTTCCCTGAATTGTGGAAACAATCGCAATAATTGCACCGATACCGATAATAATACCAAGCATCGTCAGAAAGGAACGCATTTTATGTGACCAGATGCCCTGAAAGGACAATCTAATATTTTCTAGCATTTCACGCACCTCCCCTTAATTTGATAATTCATCGGCATTTATCGCGCGGATGCCTTCTTTCGCAGTCTTTCCATATGGAAATGCAATGCGGTCATCCTCGGTCAGTCCAGACTTAATCTCAATGGTATCTCCGTAAATGATCCTTCCGGTTTTTACGTACTGTTTTACCAGGCGGTCATTTTCATCTGCTTTCAAAACATAGGATCTTCCGTTTTCTGTGCGGACATATCCTTTGAAAATATAGAGCGAACTGCCATCTTCATCGTCAGAAACAGTCATGGTCAGATCCACATATTCTCCATTTCGAAGCCCTGTCGTGTCTTCAATATAAGCAACGAACGGATAATAAGATACATTACTATTTCCATCTCCATAAGAAGATACGTCAGAAGACGGATAGTTCTTGATTTCAGTAATCTCCGCCTCGCAGCCTGTTCCGCTCTCCCAGGAAGATACATTGACTGTCTGACCTGGTTTTACCTTATCCAGAAGCAGTTCACTGATTCCGCCAGTCACATACAGACCTTCGGAACCGGAAATTTCCATAAATGGTGTACCGTCCGTTGGCAGATTGTCTTTGTCCTGCAGATTTTTTACCACTCCGGTAACCGTCGCATAAATGATACCGTCTGTGCTCTGTGCTTTCAGTTTTTCCACTTCCAGCTCTGCTTTTCGTTTATCGAGATCCAGATCTTTGATCTTTTTCTCCTGCTCCGCGATCATATCGTTTAATTCACTCTGGGTATAACCGCCTGCGTCCGCTGAGCCATCATCAACAGTTGTTGTATCCTCCCCTGCATCAGATGTATCGTCCGTAATCTGGCTGTGATCATATACAGACCATTTTGTATCACCATCCGGCACCGCGATCTGTGCACCGTCTACTTCCCATGCTGTCACAAGTTCTCCAGACACATCATTATTTTCCCGGATTTCAAATACAACAAATGCTCCTTCCTCTGCCACCTGGCTTAAAAAACTTCCTGTCACATAGGCTGACTCTGTACAAAGATAACGGTATGGATTCTCCTCACTGCCATCTGCACTATCCTGATTATAAGGAACCGCTGTCCAGGAAATATAATTGTATGCATTTCCTGTCATTTCCTGCACTTCTGGTGTCGTCGGCTCCGGGGTCACCGGTGTGGACGGCTCCACATACGGTTTTGTATTTTTCAATTTCTTTAAGTCATTCTGGGCAATGGTGATCTGATTTTTCAGATTTTCCACTTCCAGCTGTTTTCCCTGCAGATTCAGGGATGCCACCGTGGTATCCAGCGCCAGCAGTTTATCGCCTTTCTGCACCTGCTGTCCTTCCTCCACGTATACTTCCTTGATATCATCATCCTTTGTAATTTCCACCGACTGGGAATAATCATTGGTGATCAATCCGGAACTGTTGATATCATCGCCCCAATACCCGCTGTTCAGATCAGACACGGACTGCACTTCCGCTGTCATCTTGGAACGCTGTACATACAATCCACCGCCGATTCCTCCGGCTGCCACAGCAGCAACAATGGCGATGATAAGAATACGTTTCATGACTTTTTTATTTTTCATTCTGCCGCCTCCTCTATCTCACCATCGATAATGCGGATCACGCGTTTTGCGTAAGAAGCAATCTTTGCATCATGTGTGATCATGACAATTGTTACACCTTCTTCATTCAACCGGTCAAAAAGTTCCATGATCTGTTTACCGGATTTGGAATCCAACGCGCCTGTCGGCTCATCTGCCAGTAAAATTTTCGGATTATTTACCATAGCACGGGCAATGGCCACACGCTGCTTTTGTCCACCGGAGAGCTGGGTCGGTTTGAAATCCACTCGGTCTGCCAGTCCCACACGATCCAGAGCTGCTGCCGCACGTTTTTCCCTGTCTGGCTTCTTTACTCCGGCATAGATTAGCGGGAGTGCCACATTTTCCAGCGCAGATTCTCTCGGAAGCAGATGAAAACTCTGAAATACGAATCCAATGCTGTTTAATCTGACATCGGCCAGTTCACGATCTTTATATTTCAGTATATCTTCCCCCGCCAGCTCATAGCTTCCGCTGGTTGGCAGATCCAGGCAGCCGATGATATTCATCAACGTGGTTTTGCCGGATCCGGAAGGTCCCATGATCGCCACATATTCGCCTTCTTCCACAGAAAGGCTCACGTCTTTTAATACCGGAACTACAAGTTTTTCCTGCTGATAATCCTTATAAATATGACTGAGATTTAAAAGCATATGCACACCCCCTATTCCTCTGCCGGAGTGTCTGCACTTCCTGTGTCAGCCCCTGTATCTCCATCTGTTGTTCCATCGTCTACCGGCTGTGCATCATTTTCGTCTGTCATGTCGGTATCAACGTCTCCATCCATGTTGTAGGAATCAGTTTCTCCGTCAGAAGAAAAATCCTCTGTGTATCCTTCTCCTGCATCCTCGGAAAGCATTCCATCATCTGAATAGTCTTCCACCATGCCTTCATCTACATTTGTGGTTGTCTTTAAACCTGCGTGGAATCCGGAAACCGGCCATGCGATATAATCGGTCAGCTCCAGACCGGATTTGATTTCATACAGATCCATGCCTTCGTCATACTCGCCAAGTTTAACGGTACGTTTCTCCAGTTTTCCTTTGCCGTTATCTGCCCATACATACGGAGTATCCTCATCCTGTACAATATAACCGCCGTAAAGCCAGATACCGTCCTTTGTCTCGGTCTGTCCCTCATCCAGTTCCACATACAGATGCTGTCCAAGCATCAGGCCGTCTGCGGAATCCAGTTTGATATAAAACGGATATTTCGTAGACTGATTGTCAGAACTGGAGCTGTCATAATATCCATTGTTATTATCCGATTCTTTATTTTCTGTATCAATTTTTTCAATTGTTCCGGTCCATGTCTTTGTCTCATCCACTCTGGAACGCAAGATCACACTCTGTCCCTCGGAAAGGCTGTATACATTTGTCTCATTGACCGTACCTTTGACACGGTAATCGCCGGTCGTCAGAATTGACATAAACGGCTGCTGATTGCCATACTGATCTGTGTCGCCGCTCTCATTGATGGATTTTACAATACCATTGATCTTGCTGGTCACGGTAGACTGTGACATAGTATCTTCCATCTTCTGAATCTCTAATTTTTTGCTCTGCTGCTCATACTCAGACTGCTTAATGGAAGTCTGCAGACTCTGAATCTGTACAGTATAATTAAACTGCTCATCCTTGGATGCCGCATTTTTTTCTGCTGTCAGTGTCTTGATCTGATTGTTATAATCTGTGATCTGGTTTGCAATGCTCTCCAGTTCCAGTTTTGCCTGTGCGATCTGCAGTCTCAGGTCATCTGTCTTGTACTCGAATAATGGAGTTCCCTCCTGCACTTCATCCCCTACGGATACAAAAATTTGCTTTACGGTCTGATCAGAATTCAGATTTATATCCCAGGTATCCTGAGATTCCACAATACCCATGTAACGATTCTGTCCTCCGCCGTTTACGCCATTCATCAGAGACTGCACTGATTCCACATAGGCTGCATCTCCGCCGCTGCTGCCTTTCCCCAATTTGTTTTTCAGGAAAAAACCAACTGCTACCGCTACAGCAGCAATGATGATCACAACTGCCAAAATGATTTTTTTCTTCTTGCTCATATCGCTCTCCTCCTATAATTGGAAACCTGCTGACTGACATACCCCGTTTTACCTCAAAAGGCTCCATCCTGCACTCTTTTTGCAAACAAAAATGGCTACAGATTTCCTTTCTGTAACCATTTTATCATGACGTAATTTTTAATACTATTAAGGCTTCCTTAATTTTTATTTTTCTACCAGTTCAAAAGGTAAAATAATTCTCAAAAAGACTCTTCCCTTTGTGCCAACCGGCATTATGTTATCGTTTTTACATACATTCAGCTTGAATCTTTTTGAAAATTTGTTGCTAATGCGTTACTAATCTTCCTGTTTATCAAGCAGATATGGAAAAAGTTCAATGCTCCGTTTCAGGATTCCCTTCATCTGCGCAATGGCAATTCCATAATTTGTAAACGGTACATTCTGATCTACCGCACATTTCATCCGATATTTCACTTCGCGCTCATTGAGCATGCAGCCGCCACAGTGGATCACCAAAGCATAAGGTGTCAGATCTTCCGGAAATTCCGTGCCGGAACTTGTCTCAATAATGAGATTTTTTCCGGTGTGCTGCTTTAACCAGCGCGGAATCTTCACGGTTCCGATATCGTCACACTGTCGATGATGGGTACAGCCCTCAGAAATCAGGACTTTATCTCCGTCTTTCAGATGTTCCATCGCCTGCACACCTTTTACCGCAGTATCAAGATATCCTTTGTAACGCGCCATTAATATAGAAAAAGAGGTCAGCGGTATTTCTGTCGGCACTTCTGCTGATACCTGTTCAAAGGCCTGACTGTCGGTGATCACCATCGCCGGGTTCTTGCCAAGTTCTGCC
Source organism: Lachnospiraceae bacterium (assembly GCA_963617435.1). GTDB lineage: Bacteria > Bacillota > Clostridia > Lachnospirales > Lachnospiraceae > Eubacterium_I. The sequence continues at coordinate 2,020 of CAVEOS010000104.1, read as the reverse complement.
ACTGTATCGTGCAATTCCGTCTCTTTCACTACGATAGCTGCTGCATTTGCTTCCAGGACATCGCGGATGGTCTGCTGCTGTGGCAGGATCAGACGTCCCTTTGGTGCTGCAGAATCGATTGGGACTACAAGGATTACAAAATCTCCCGGATTCAGCAGATCACCTACGATCTTCAATGTCATATCTTCGTTTGGTGTCAGTTTTCCGATGCATTCTTTTAATTCATAGATGCCGTCGCCGGTGAGGGCGCTGACATACTGCTCTTGACCGGATGCAATGACGGCATTCTTCGGACAGACTTCTGCTTTATTTGCGAGATCAGCAGGAAGTAAATCTGCTTTATTATTTACAATAATATATGGAATCTCTTTTTCCTTAAAAATACGGATCAGATCTTCATCACACTGCTTTTTCCCTTCTGTGGCATCCACCACAAGCACCGCAATATCCGTTTTGTTCAATACCTGTTTTGTCTTTCTGACACGCAGCTCGCCCAATGCTCCTTCATCATCAAAGCCAGGTGTGTCAATGATCATTACCGGTCCGATCGGCAGTAATTCCATGGATTTATAAACCGGATCCGTGGTCGTTCCTTTCGTATCTGATACCACTGCCAGTTCCTGCCCCGTCACAGCATTTACTACGCTGGATTTGCCCGCGTTTCTTCGTCCAAAGAAGCCAATATGTACACGATTGGCACTTGGTGTACTGTTTAATCCCATTTTTTATACTCTCCTTTGTTTCCTATTTGCCGCATTTTTGCGCATGCGTTTATTGTAACACTACACTTTTTTTCTTACAATAAGGATGGAACTGATTTGTGCTGGGGAACGAACAGGTTGCTGCATCAGTTTCTTTGCCATATTTACAATCGTTTCAAGACGTTCTGCAACTTCGTCCGTATAATATTTTTCTCCACACTGCTCACACTCAAGGTATGGAACATTCTTAATTAGTGTCTGCTGATTAAACCGTTTCTGGTTTAAACCCAGCAAACGGATGCATTAATAGTTCTATCAGCCATAAAAGTGCAGAAAGTACTCGTGACTGTATAACATAGTACTCCGTCTCCATCAGGTCTCTTGAATTTTGCATGGACTTTTCCAAAAGCTCCACTGCATCCTCATTTCCATCATACGAGGCAATCACTTTCAGAGCTTTTTCCCGGTTCCGGTCTACATTTGCCTCCTGAAAATAACCGTCAATGTACGTTATCTCTCCTGTGGATGCCGCAAGACGTGCCTGCTCCGTCAAAGTATCTGAACCCTTGATGGACTGGAGGATTGCTGATTCACATGACACGTATTCCTGAAGCGAATTCCGCAAAACCGCATACTTTTGCAAACCGTATGTTAAAATCCAGATACATAAAGTAGTCAGGATAATTGTCACGATCAGACTTAATTTACTAACCGCACGTATTTTCACTTTTCCTGTCATAATGTTCACACCTTCTTTATTGCAAATATCTCATCCATCACCTTGGCAATCTCCTCAATACTGATCGGCTTGATAATATGTCCGTTCATACCATACTCATAGGATTTTCTTCTGTCATCTTCGAAGGCATTTGCAGTCATAGCAATGATCGGAATATTTGCTTTTCGATTGTCAGGCAGTGTTCTGATTTCTCTGGTAGCTGTATATCCGTCCATCTTAGGCATCTGAATATCCATAAAGATCAGGTCATATCGCTCTGCAGGAGCATCGTTGATTGTAGAAACCGCAATGTCACCATCTTCTGCACAGTCCACCGTCATACCTATGTCTTCCAGAATTGCAGTGGCAATCTCCCTGTTCAATTCGTTATCCTCTACCAGAAGCACTCTCTTGCCGCTGTAATTATAAGCTGCTTTCTTTTCTTTTTCCTTTTCCAGGTTTTCTATGCCTTCCTTAATTACCGGCTGTGTCAGCACACTTCTAAGCTCAGACATAAAGATAGGTTTGGAAACAAATGCCGTAACACCTGCCTGTCTGGCCTCATACTCGAAATCCGCCCAGTCATAAGCTGTAAGCACGA
>CAVEOS010000103.1:0-6770 GCA_963617435.1 Lachnospiraceae bacterium | reverse complement strand
ATATAAAATAATTTCCTTTAATTTCGTTCCATATATTTTCTTTGCTTCTTCTGCAAACTTTGTAACAACTTCCATGATTTTAGCTTCGTTCACACTATCACCCCATTTTCACAAACCATATTTCTGTATTTATTTTAATATTATAACTGATTTCCACTACATTTACTACTTTAATTTGCACGCAAAAACTCCCCAGAGCCAAATCTCTGGGGAGCATTCATTTTAACTACTCAATATTTTTATTTATTCTCTTTTGTACGACGTTTCATAGCCACGATCAGCGCGATCAGAGCAGCTGCAGCCGCAACAATGATCACCAGACTGAAATTCATCGTCTTTACGCCTTCGGACTTACCGGCATCGATATTACCGGTCGGTGTATCCTCATCATCCAGATCTACCAGATCCTGCGGTGTCTGCTCATCCGGGCTCTCTACGGTATCACCCTGGTTTGCATCCTGTCCACCGTTGGCATCTGTGGTTCCACCCGGTGTGGTTGTGCCATCTGCATTTGTTGCGTTTCCACCGGTACCATTCGCACCGGTTGTACCGCCTGCATTTGCACTGGTTGTTCCTGTCGTAGCAGCCGGTACGGTCACGGTATTGTAAATCGTGTTGCCCGGAACAACCGTTGTGATTGTTGTGGTTGTCTCGATCACCTGATTGGTCTCACCCGGTGTATAAGTAAAGGTAAACACATTGTCTGCCTCGTTCTCACTTAAGGTCTTGGTCAAAGCCAGCGCCTGTGGTACATAATTTTCGATATAACGATATGCTACCACCGGTTTATCACCGACGTTGCCATAAAAGGTCTGGCTGTCGGCCAGTGTGTTGCCATCCGCATCTTTGTATTCCACGGTGTACGCCACCTGTTCTCCTTTGATGCCATATGCAACGACGTAATCCGCATCACCATCTACTGTGAAAGCCGGGGCTGCCAGTGCTTCCGCATTGTCACGTCCACTCAGGCGGATTCCCTTTACATAATATTTCTCATCCGTCACCTGAATATCATTCAGATCAAAAGAAATCGTAGAACCTGCGGTCAGATTCAGCTCTTCCACTTTCTGCTGACCATCAATGGTTCCTTTGTTTCCGGCAGATAACGTCACTTTGTAGGTATACGGTGTCGTCTCTGCTGCCATGGCCGTTACGGCCGGAGCTGTCGCGATCACGGTTACACTCAGAAGAGATACTAACATTTTTTTCAAATTAAACATATTATTTCTCTCCTTTCCTGCTGTACGTTCCTGCTTCTTTCTTTCTGCGGTTCATGGAAACCACTGCCAGGATCAGGCAGATGACTCCACAGATCAGAGCAATCATACAATATCTGAGCATCAGATTTGTATCACCGGTTTTTACACGTTTTGTAGTAGTAACGACATTGTCTTTACCAGGAACTTTCTTCTCCACCTTGTTCTCTTTGATGGTGGTTGTTCCCTCTGTCACTTTCTCCGTTGCAAAATTCATACGAAGTTTTGCCAGAGTCAGCTGATAGCCGTTACCCTGTGTCTCACCGTCAACACCAACGGTCAGATGAACGGTTCCACTCTCGCCGGAAGAGAGTCTGCCAAGGTAAAAATAATCCTGTGTGGAATTATCTACCTGTTTCAGACCTTCGCCAGCCTTGGACTCGCCCTCACCGCCAACGGTTGTGCTGTCGTAGAGTACGTTTTCTGTATTATCAGCTCCTACGTAGGTCAGACGGTACGTATATCCGCCGCCCTCAGCAGTATCTTTAGCATCCTCCAGTGTCTGGATGACTTCGTTGGTCATGTACCAGTCAGTCTTTCCACTGTCAGAATTGGTTACTTCTACTTTCAGTTCGATGCTGTCACCCGGCTGGATATTTGCCATCTCATCCGTCACATCGGAATCCTGAAAATTACTGTTCATCTTGCTGCCATCGAATGTGACATTCCATCCGTCAGCACCCTGATAATCCTTTGCAAATGCAGTTATCGCTGCCCCTGCTGTCAAAACAAGTGTCAGCACAAGGCACAAAATTTTCTTTTTCATCCTTCTGTACCTCCTTACTGCAGACTCAATCCGGTCTCATCCTCTGTCACATTGACATCCACACCCCAGGCACTCTTGATCGCGTCTTTTGCGTTATGTGTCTGAACTGCGTCAACCTCTGCATCCAGATGGAAAGTATAACCGTCATATTTATAAGTATAAGTGATCGTGTTGTCTTTTACTGTTTTGTTCACTTCAGAAGCAATGGACTCGTTGATTCTGAGAGTGTCGGACAATGCCGGTGTGGATTCTCCCACTGGCAAAGCCTTTGTGTAATACAGAACGGTACGCTCTGTGGTGGACTGATCTTCTGCGATCACCCAGCCGTTATCCGTCAGGTAATTCAATTCGATCAGCTGCGGATCCAGTGTCGTGTTCTTGTCACCGTTGGCATCCTGCCAGCTCTTTGTGATAATGACACGAACGAATGTATCGATGTTTCCGCTGTTTGTTACACTGATGGCTTCGTTATATTTCTTACCCGGTGTAAACTTCTCGTCTTTGCCAAGCAGATTGCTCAGCAGGGAACCTTCTGTGGTTCCTTCCCACTTATCTGCATCCGCGTAATCTCTGCTGCTGACCACCTGGTCATTTTCTACCAGAGATACACCGATACTCTGCATATTCATCTGTACGGAATAATTCTCACTATAATATGTCAGTGCAGCCCTTGCGCTTCCAACACCGCTTCCAACCAGAAGCACTGCGGATGCCGCCAGAAGAAGGACTGTTACTTTTGGAAATGAACGTTTTTTCTTTCTCTTCATTTTCATGTACCTCCTACTCCTGTGTCTCGCCACTGTCTGCTGTCACTACTTTATTCCAGTCCGCATAAGCATTTCCGTCTGCATCATACAGAACCGGTGTGCACTCCTGGATAACGACTACGTTGAACTCAGAAGCTTTGTCATCCCCAGCCGGGAATGTATAGCTTACATTCAGTTCCTTTGCGGTCGTCTGTCCGGCCGGAAGTACCTCATCGTAATACCAGTAGCCGTCATCACCGGCTGTCCAGCCGCCATCCGGCGCTTTGTAGCTTAAATCCACCGGGGCAAATGCTTTGACTCTGACGAAGCAGTCATAATCGCCGGTATTTGTGATGGTGACATGCTTGCCGTTTTCATCCACTTCTTCGTTTGGGACTGTCTCTGTAAATCCCATGTTCATTTTGACACCACCCTGGGCTGTCGCATAGGTCGTAAAATACGCCATGGCACTTCCCACGGTCAGGGAGCCGGTGAGAGCGATCGCTGCAGCTGCCAGAACCAATGGTGTTTTATGTAGCTTTCTCATTTGGCATCCCTCCCTTTACTGTTCCTGACCAGTATACTGATACTGACCATTTTCATCTAATTCAAAATGGTTGACCACGCCGTATCCGCCGTTTGTACGTCCATCTGTCTCGTTGGTAAAGGATACTTCTGCAGTCGGTGCGCCAGCTGCGCTGTACGCATCATTTGCTGTGATCGTTGTCTGTACTCCGTTTTCGGATGTCAGCTTGTAAGAAGCTCCACTGTAAACCTCTGTCACTTTCACCTGTGCACCAGCCGGTAAACCGGTGATCTTTGCGGACTGTGTACCTGCGGCCTCAAAGGTGAGGGCTTCTACTTTACTCTCCGTCGTTCCGTCCGCCTTTGTGATATCAATCTGGAAAACAAAGGTTGCTTTGTCTCCGGAAGTTGCATTCAATGCGGTCAGTGTCTTGTTGATCACGAGATCACCGAATCTCTCATGCTGCTCCGGCTTTAATGTAATGCCGTTTTCTCCGGTCAGATTGTACACCCAGGTGTCGCTGCCGCCATTTCCATAATAGTTATTCGGCAGGGAAACCAGTGACGGTGTAAATGTATAAGTATAATTGTCGGTTACAACCTCTGCCGGGCAGATCAGGTAAAGACCTGTCTCCAGGTTATTTGCTGTCACCAGACCATTTTTTGTCACAACTTCTTTCGTCGGTGCAATGCTGTCATCTGTCACCATCTGGGCCGCTGTCTCAGCTCGTTTCGCCCATTCCGCTGCGGAAGCATCTTTGTCATCGATACTCAGTCCGCTCACATCCAGACCCTTGAAGTCTGTCACAACGGTGTAATTACCGGATTTATCGACAGAAGCAACTTTATATAAATCAACTGTCACATCAGATGTCTTTAGCTCTGTATAATCACTTCCGACGGAAAATTCCACGGAGCAGTCTGTCCTGTCCACCTGTATTGCATTCGCTGCCCATACACCAGGCAAAGCAAATACGGAAAATGCCACCGCCAGAGCCAGGAAAATGGCACTTCCTTCTTTTACTCTTTTTTTCATCATCGCCTCGTCTCCTCCTTCAAGATGTCTGTTTATGACTTACGCTGCTTTCTTCCTGATACTAATTTCATGATAAGGATGATCAGAATTGTGATCGCAATTCCCAGAATCAGATACAGCATGTAGTAGTTCTGAATTGCATGCAGCATGGTATCTGTTACGGATTCTGCAGATGCATCCTCTTCTCCATTATACGGTACCCTCGTTCCTCTTACAAGTAAACGATGGGAGTTTACACCATACGGTGTACAGGTAAATAATGTCACCTGATCCTTTCCATCCTCGATCTGCAGTGCTTCCTGCAGTGTCTCATGGTCATCCTTGTCCACCATCGGTAAAATCTGATCTACCTGGTAAGCAAGTACCTGATCCAGTACGTGGATATAAAATTTATCTCCCGCTTCCAGCTGGTCGATATCGGTAAAAAGTTTTGCACTCGGCAGTCCTCTGTGTGCCGCCAGTACCGTGTGATTACTGTCTCCGCCAATCGGAAGTTTGGTGCCGTTTAAATGTCCGACACCTGTCTGAAGGACATCATCTGCTGTGCCATGATAAATGGCCAGCTTGATGTTGATCTTCGGAATGGAAAGATATCCCATAACTCCATCATCTGCCACATTCAATACTTGCCAGTAATCGGTATTTTTCAAATCTCCATCGTCTTCTCCAAACACATCCCCGTACAGGTTATTGTGTGTGATCGTGGCATTGAAATCTTCTGCTTTCTGCCACTCCTGGGAAAAGTCCTCCGGTGTCATTTCTTCTACTTTATTGTTATAGCTGCTGATCAGCTGATTCTGACGATACGTGTTCCACTGATTTGAAATCGTCGGATAAGCCAGGATTCCGAAGCCAACCAGAAACAGCAGTCCAAAAAGAACCGGCGCCAGCTTCCCTTTTTTCTTCTTCACAGGCTTGTTTTCATTTTCTTGCTCTTTCATCCTCAAGATTCCTTTGTTGTCTCTTCTGCTTTCTTGCGCAGTCTTTTCTCTCTGATAAATAATATAAGGATAAATACTCCGGTAACGGTAATTCCTACAATTACCCAAAGTAAATAATTCGTGTGTAAACTGATGCCGCTGAGTGGTGTCTGTTCATCAGATACTTCCTGCTCATCATACGGAACTCGGTGTCCCTGCACCAGAAGTCTCTGTGTGTTCACACCATATGGTGTACAAGTCAACAGTGTCACCAGATCCTCGCCATCCTGAACAGCAAGCTTTGCTGTATCCTCCGGCTCTACGACGGAAATATCATCCACTTCGTAGCAAAGAGTTTCATCCAACACATGAATCAAGAAATGATCTCCAATCTCCATCTGATCCAGATCGGTAAAAAGAGAAGCACTCGGTAATCCACGGTGTGCGGAAATAACTGCGTGTGTGCTCTCGCCGCCAATCGGAAGGGAACTTCCTTCCAGATGTCCTGCCGCTTTCTGGAGCACTTCATCACTGGTTCCATGATAAATTGGAAGTTTGATAGCAATCTTTGGAATCTCTACAATTCCCATCATGCCATCACCGGTCAGATTCAGGCAGCTTTCATATGTGGCATCTTCCTCACTGGCCTCTGCCACTGCGAAAGAGTCTGGCAAAATACTTGGAAGCAACGCATCGTTGTACGCCTGTGCCTGTTTCATGGCAGCTTCGTAATCAATAGTTCCTGCTGCGGTCTGATTTTCAATCGAACTTTCGTAATTGCTGATCAATTGCTTCTGTCTATGATTGTTCCACTGATTTGCTACCAGTGGGTACAGCAATAAGGACAAACCGGCTAAAAATATGATGATCATAAATAACTTGTTGACTTTCTTTTTCATCCGGGCTCTCCTTGTTGTTGTAAATTTACTCCGCAGTGCCATTCGAAAAATCTCCGATTTTCCTCATTGTACGGTATTCGCCGAATAAAAATCCAGTCTGTCAATTCTGTCTGCCAACAGCCAAATTGCCATCCTAAGGATTTTTGCACTGCTCATTTTAATCATTTTGTAGTAATCGGGGGCGGCTATCGCCCCCGATTCTATTGTTCATTCAGTAAATCCTCATTTACTGATGTCCATTATGATTCATTATTTGTTTGCTTTCTTGCGGCTTGCGAAGAAGAAACCTGCTGCTGCGATCATGATTGCGCAACCTGCGATTGTGAAAATTGTAGTACCGATACCACCTGTTGATGGAAGGGAGGAAAGTTTTGTATCTAATACTACCTGATTATTATTAGTATAATCTGTTACAGTAGTTGTAGTAGTAGATTTTGTAAATTTAATACCACTTTTATCTACAGTTTCTGGATCATTTATAGTAGTTGTTGTTTTTGTTGCACCAGTGAGCTCGTATGCAGTTTCATTTAAGCTATATCCTGCTGGTGCTTTTGTCTCAGCTACATAGTATTCTTTATCAACATCAAGACCTTTGAATGTTGCTTTTCCATCTGCACCAGTT
>CAVEOS010000102.1:0-7154 GCA_963617435.1 Lachnospiraceae bacterium | reverse complement strand
TGTGCTTCCGCACCTGGGGCATGCATACTGATTACGCGAAAAGGAAACACAGCTGCGGCTGCTCCCAAAAGGCAGATGCCGCAGGGTGATTTCTGTCGTAATGTATATCCATCTCCTGCGTGGTTAGCAGATGGTAACACTTGATAGAATTATATCACTTTTTCGTTAGCTGTCAATAACTCCCAGTTCTCAATGCACGTTCTCGCTCTATATTTTAATGTTTTTGTTAATGTTTTAAAAAATATGCTCTACTTCCACCACGCGATTTCCCCATTTTTTCTTCCAGATCATCAGATATACGTTATATTCCACGGAATCCCGCGCTGTTGTAAAAGGCTCTTCACGTACCAATGTGACCTGCTTTCCCTGTGATTCCAGTTCTGCTTTGCACTGTGCTGCCTGCATCAGAAGTTTCTCATGATACTGCTCTACTGTTTCTTCATCGCCAGACTCATTTCCTGTCTGGGATGATTCTAACCCACTTTTCTCCAGACCAGATTCTCTCCATCTGTCACGATTAGTTTCATATGTACGCACGGAATAACATGCGCTGACACGCATCAGTTTTTCTATCAATAAATCTACCACCGCTCCATGTCTCACCCGATGCATCATCCATGCAAGCAGCCTGCTCATCCCCTTGCCATGATGTTTCCGATAAAATGACAGCCACCGAAGCAGACTGTAATCCTTTGCTTCTGCTGCTAGTTCCTCCAAGATGGAAATGGCCTGTTCCGTCGGTTCCCAGACATCATCCATCGGCACAATATATTTTTGTGAAACAGCCGGATAGCAGGCATAGTTTAACGGTGGGAAATGTACCAGTTCTGCCAGTCTTCGTTCTTCATCACTGGCGGCATCCACTCCCAGATACTCGCATTTTGTATGCAGGATTGCAATGCGGTACTCCAACTGTCGTAAATACTCGTATCCTTTTACCCAGAAATGCCCAAGATCTCCGTAACGGTACAAATGCGTTTCCACTTTCAAATCTTCAAAAAATATCGTCACGACACTGTCGCCCTGGTGAACCACCAGCACATAGGTACTTCCGTCCTCCGTGTCTTCCCGGCTCAATTCTGCTTCCAGTTCACCTTCATAATCCGGCTGATACTGACCGGTCATTTTTGCATTGATGAATACCAGAAAACTTTCCACTGCATCATTCATTAGATAGACAAGTCTGATTTGCTGCTGTGTTTCTGATCCTCTTTTATTATTATTTTTATCTGCAAACTCATATGAATTTCCAGTTTCCGAACCATCATTTTCTGATTCATATTCTTCTTTATGCTCTGTCCCACTTTCAGGAAATATCAGCTCAAACTGATCCTGCCAGAGCAATTCTTCTAACATTTCAAATGGATTATTTTTCTGTTCTTCTCTTTTTACCTGTTCCACGTTTTTGTATTCCTTTGTTATTACACATCCATTAACGAAAACAAAAATCTTTTGCACACGAAGTAGAAGGCGAACAGTTTATTCCTGCTCACCTTCATTTGCTTCTTCCATATCAATACATGCATCTTCTACTGCGTCTACAAAGCTGACACGTATGACAGCCTGAACCCAGTTCACACTGATCCGGGCTGCTTTCTGTTTCTCATCCCCTGCTTTTTTGATCTGCTCTAACAGTTCCATACTTATACGTTGTCCTTACTACTGTACACGTCCCATCTTCTGCGCAAAACTGTGCAGCGCATCCGGGATCTGAATGGTCTGCGGACAGACTTTCTCACAGCTGTGGCATCCGATACAGCACTCCGGCTGTTTTTCTGCATCCACAGAAGCCAGTGCCATCGGTGCGATAAATGCGCCAGAACCAGACACCATTGCCTCATTGTATAATTTCAGCAGGAACGGAATATCCAGTCCCTTCGGGCAGTGAGATACACAATAATGACATCCGGTACAAGGTACGGTTGTCTTGCGGATCATGTCATCAGCCACACCAAGGATCAGTTTCATCTCAGCTTCATTTAATGGTTTGTTTTCCTCATAAGTTGCAATGTTGTCTTTTAATTGCTGCATGTTGGACATACCGGATAATGTCATGGTTACTTCCGGAATGGCCTGCAGGAAACGGAAGGCCCATGCCGGTACTTTTTCCTCCGGTCTTGCTGCTGTCAGTTTTGCAGTTGCTTCCTCGGAAAGAGTTGCAAGCTGACCGCCACGAACCGGCTCCATTACCCAGATCGGGAGATTCCATTTTTTCAGTAATTCCACTTTTCCTTTTGCATCCTGGAATTTATAGTCAAAATAATTCAGCTCAATCTGACAAAATTCCATGTCTTTGCCGTATGCTTCCAGGAACTTTGTCATGCACTCGATATCACCGTGCGCAGAAAAGCCCAGATGTTTGATGCGGCCGTTGCGTTTCTGCTCCATCAGATAATCGTAAATACCGTATTTCGGATCCAGATATGCATCCACGTTCATCTCACAGACATTGTGGAACATGTAAAAATCAAAATATTCTACCTGACATTTTTCCAGCTGCTCCTCGAAAATTTCTTTTACCTTTGGCATATTGGTCAGGTCATATCCCGGGAACTTGGAAGCCAGGTAAAAACTGCTACGGTCATATTTTTTCAACAGATCACCAACAACCAGCTCAGATTTTCCACCGTGGTAGCCGTATGCGGTATCGTAATAATTAATGCCGGATTCCATGCAGTATGCAAACATTTCCTCCGCTGCTTTGACATCAATCTCGTTATCATTTCCATCCACTGCCGGAAGTCTCATATTTCCCATTCCAAGTGCAGATAATTTTAAGCCCTGAAATTCATTATAAATCATAAGTAAGTCTCCTTTCCTTCGGTCAATCTTCGCCTTCGTCCCATTGTATCAGTTGAAGTCCACTCCAGGTCAAGTATTTTTTACCAACGCTTCCGCCTGCTGTGCATGTGCCACAAACATCTGCTGCACAAAGGCATAGCTTCCAAGGCCCTTTAATACGCAGGAAACTTCTATTCCGGCATTTTCCAGAATATTCTTCCAGGAGTCCTCGTCCTCCCCTGCCATATCATTTCTGGCATGGTCTCCCGCTACAAGTAATAATGGTGACAACATCGCTTTTTTATAGCCCTGCTTGCACAGCTGTTTTTGCACATCCTCAATCGCCGGATATCCCTCTACAGTACCAATAAATACATTCACAAATCCCTGTGCCTGCAGCTGATGCTCCAACGCCGGGTAACATGCATTTGCAAAATGTGCTGTTCCATGTCCCATAAACACGAACGCATCGGAAGAACTCCGAAAATCAAAGTTCTCATTCAATCCACTGATCAACTGTTCGTAATCTGACTGCTGATGCAACAGTGGATGCCCCAGTCGGACAGACTCAAATCTGTCACGATATATGCAAAGGCTTTCTACCAGTTCATCGTACTCATATCCATGAATCATATACGTTGGCTGAATCAGCAGTTCTGTATAACCATCAGCCACAAATTTTTTCAATGCTTCTGTGATCGTATCGATTACAATGCCATCCCGCTCTCGCAATTTTTTGATAATGCGTCGGCTGCCATATGCACGGCGCATCTCATACTCAGGAAAAGCATCTGCCATCGCCTGTTCCACCGGAATGATATTCTGCTCTGTTGCTTCCCGATAAGAAGTTCCAAAACTAATCACTAATAAACCTTTTTTCATCTACTGTTACTCCTTACCAGTCTCTATCCTATACTGCTTTGCGTTTCTTTTCTGATATTCGTTATAATCATCGACAGAAATTCTGGCAAACTCACATGCGCTCTCCAGGGTGATTCCCATATCAAGCAGCTGCGCGATTTTTGCCATTACTGTCTTGGTCGCTTCGTTATCTTCGAGTTTCTGCATGCGTTTCTGACGCTCGCTCTCCTCGTAATCTTTCCAGTTCTCATAATCCTGCTCAGTGATTCCTGTAATTGCGCAGGCCTCTTCTAATGTCTCACCGTAACGCTCCATGATTCGTTCTACTGCTCCTACAAGTGCTGCACACAGTTCTTCACTTGAGCTTTCCATCATTTCGTTTTTCATATGTAAGTCCTCCCGGTTTTTGATTTTTTGTCTGTTTTTTCGAACAAGTCGACTCTTTTATTTTATAGTTTTTTTGTGGAATTTGCAACGGAGATGTTATTCATGCGTAACTCTTTTAACAATGCCGGACAGAAAAATTTGCAACACTCTCATTTACACTTCTTAGCACACTGAATTGGTATTTCTAATTATTCAATTACTGATACAATTCATTCTACCAATCGATATTCTTTTAACTTTTTCCTATATATCCTATAATTATGGCAATATTTTTCTACTTCCGCCCAAAAATCTGCGGAGTGATTCATGTGGCGTCTATGGGATAGTTCGTGAACAACTACATAATCTAACAATTCTTCTGGAAGATAATACAGCTGGTAATTAAAGTTTAAATTGCCTTTGGAACTGCAGCTTCCCCATCTGGTTTTTTGGTTTCGAATTGTGATTCTTCCCACCGTCACTCCCATGATTTTGCTGTAATATCTTACCCGGGAACCGATTTTTTCTTTGATTTTTTCCAGTTCTTCTCGTGACAATTGCTCCACCGGCGTTGCGCCTGTCGTTTCCCGCTGTTTTATGCGCGACTGCATTTGTTCTGCTTTTTGCCAGATCCATGACTGCTCACGGTTCAGAAATTCCTGTAATGCACACGCAGAAAGACGATTTGGGATTCGAAGAAGTACCGATCCGTCCTCCTTTACCTGAAGTCCAATGGTTTTGCGTGCAGAACGGATCACCTGAAGGGTCAGGATTTGGTCGTCTTTCTGTAATTCTATTTTTGTCTGATTGCTCATAGTATCCTTGCATATCCTCGTTTCTTTAAATCCTTCCAAATTGTTGTTACATATTGTATCTCTTATATAAATAGTTTCATTCTTATTCTATACATATTACTGTTTTCGTATTTTCAATTCTTTATAGATACTGATTCCGCCTGTTTTCTTATTATTTTTTCAATACTATACATTGCATCATTATTTATACTGGCGAATCATTTGCTAATTCAAATGGATGAATTTTATTTATAAATTTCCGACATTTCTAAGTATAAAACAACATCGTTCTTTCAAAATTGATAAATCCAGTATAGCACATTCATTTCCATCATGTGTTAGAAACATCAAAAACAGAAAAACCGTAGAATTTTACTATTCTTACACAACAAAAAAGACAGAAATCATTCCTTTTACAGTTTTGACATGTCCTCCAAATTTCAAGGACACATATCTGTTTCAAGAACAATTCCTGTCTTTTTTATTTTTCCTACTTACACATGATGCTGATGCAAATATTTTTCTCTGGTGGCCATTCCCCCACGAATGTGCCGTTCTGATTTGTTGACATCCAACACAACTCTCGTCTTTACTGCCAACGCCGGACTAATCTGTTTCAGACGCTCCGTGACGTCTTTATGTACCGTTGATTTACTGATGCCATACTTCTTCGCAGCCTGACGCACTGTTGCATTGTTGTCTATGATATATCGCGCAATTTCCATTGCCCGTTCCTCGATATAACCTTTCACTCAAATCCCCGCATAGTTTGCTTTTTTACAATCTATGCGGGGAGATTTTGATGTATGTCTATATTGAGATTCTCTTAATTAATCTCGTCTAAACCTTGTCTTAAACTTAACTAAAAATCTTATATTTTTACAGCAGAAGCTGGTAAATACAAACTGGTAATATGCCCCAGATACAATGGGTCATGAAATTTTTCCATAATCTACTGTATTTTTCATACATATCAATCATTTAATTAATGCATCAATTGGATATATCAACTATTTACCAATACATCAACTGGATATACCAACTATTTATCAATTGCTTAGTCAAAAGGCAGATCATCCCAATCCTCGTCATCGTCCCCTTCTATCCAGGCTGTCAGTTCCTGCTCCACTATTTTTTCATATTCTTTTAAAGCCCTATCTACTTCTTTTTTCTTTTTCTTATTACCCGTCGCCTCATAATACTTGGATGCTGCCCGGAACATCAATTCTTCGTCTTCTGTACATTCTGAAAAATCTGTTATAAATCTTTGAATGAGTTCCTCTGAAACTGCGTATTCTTCTTTGTCAATAAGTGCATAAACATAAGCTGTAGCAGCTATTATGTTATCCTTCTCTGCATCATACCAATCTTTGCAAAATGCCACGGCTTCTTCCGTTTTTTTCAGATTACGCAACACGAAACTTTTTCTGAATTTTATATCTAATCTGGCATCATCGGTCAGTATAAACAACGTCGAAAGTTCATTACACATTTCAAGTAACAGATCATACTGTTTTCGCATGTCTGTTTCATCCAGACAATCTTCCAGCCAGCCTAATATATCATACTCATAATCCGTTTCATCATCAAGAAGTCCAATTTCTTTTGAAAAATCTGGATTAATTTTTCTTTCATCTCTGATAATTTCCATCAATAAATCAAATGCCTGTTTCCAGCAGGAGCTATCTTTTTCTGCACCAATCATATTCGCATAACATTTATCTGTCAGCGCTGAAAACAATTTCCATTTTTTTCTCAACATATTTTTTCATCCTTTCCCACAACATTTCTTGTACTTCTTCCCTGAGCCACACGGACACGGATCATTTCTTCCAATTTTGGGTTCTTTTCTTACATATGGTTGCTGCACAAAACCAGAGTTCTCATAATTCCAGTAGTTATCTTCGTAAAAATCCCCGGAATCATCCATTACATCTGTTCGCACGTTCCACATTTCTATCAAACTTTTTGCCAGTTTTTTCCCCTGATAAGAACTTTGCTTTAACTCCGAAACTAACTGTTCCGTATCATGCTCACTTTTTCCAAATCTGATAGATGTCTCTGCCAGTAAATATAAATATTCTTCAGAGCAAATGTGGTGTTCCTTTTTATAATTTACCACTTTCTTATACGACTTTTCTGATCCATATGCAGAGGCATCATACATCTGCTCCTGTACTTCATACGGGAACTCATATATATGACAGTTCTTCGTATTTTTGAACGAAATAGATTCACCCAGCATACCTACTGACCATGGTGAAATTCCTCTTTGTTCCGCATATTCCTGTCTGGATCTGCCTTTCAACATTGGCAATTCAAGTTCCAATAGCAAACCAGAAAGTATTGACC
>CAVEOS010000101.1:0-7245 GCA_963617435.1 Lachnospiraceae bacterium | reverse complement strand
GAGTACAGCAGGCGGAAGAAAAGTTTTGGCCGCTAGAAGATTAAAAGGAAGAAAAAAATTAACAGCTTAGGCCACAACGTTTGTGGTCTTTTCTTCTCTTTAGACAAATTGTTTTGAGATCAGAGGACAGGAAATATGCATTTTTCAGAATCATTAAAGAAGAACAGAGATTTCCGCAAAGTTTACCGGGAAGGAAAATCTTATGCAAACAGACTATTGGTCATGTATACACTGAAAAATGACTCGGACAGAAACAGATTAGGAATTTCCGTCAGTAAGAAAGTTGGTAACAGTGTTGTAAGACATCACATTACCCGATTAGTAAGAGAAAGTTACAGACTACACGAAGAGATGTTCCATAGTGGTTGGGACATTGTAGTCATCGCAAGGGCAGGCGCAAAAAACGCATCATATCACGAAATCGAATCCGCATTACTGCACTTGGGAAATCTTCAGAAGATCATGAACCCCGAAGAAAAGAAGATGGAATCACATTGAAAAAAATATTGATTTTTTTAATAAAATGGTATCGTAAATACATTTCTCCGATGAAAACCACGAAATGTCCTTATTACCCGACCTGCTCCACCTACGGACTGGAAGCAGTAGAGAAGTACGGCGCATGGAAGGGTGGGTTACTTGCGCTCTGGCGCATTTTACGCTGTAATCCGTTCTCAAAGGGTGGATACGATCCGGTTCCATGATTATAGGAGGCAACCAGATGGATTCCTTATTTTTACTTACACAGAATTCAGGTAAGATTTTAGGACCAATCGCAAAGGTACTCGGTTACCTTATGAATGCAATCTACGTATTTATGGACAAGTTTTTAAACATCCAGAACGTAGGTCTGACAATCATCGTATTTACGATTGTTATCTATCTTTGCTTACTTCCGCTCACTTACAAGCAGCAGAAGTTTTCAAAGATGTCACAGATCATGAACCCTGAGATTCAGGCAATTCAGAAAAAGTATAAAAACAGAAGAGATCAGGCATCCGTTCAGGCTATGAACGAGGAGACCCAGGCCGTTTACCAGAAATACGGTGTATCTCCATCCGGAAGCTGTATCTTTATGATCATCCAGCTCCCGATCCTGTTTGCTCTCTATCGTGTTATTTACAATGTACCGGCTTACATCACCGGTGTAAAGAACACATTTGAAAGTGTCGTTACCGGCATCATGGGAACCAGTGGATATCAGGATACTATGAGTTCATTCCTTGAAAAAGTATCCGATAAAAATTCCGTATTTCGTGGTGTCAGCCTGAATTTTGATGGAACAAAACAGCAGGCATACGACTCTATTATCGATGTACTTTACAAATGTACCAGTGACAACTGGACATTACTGCAGGATAAATTCAGCGGATTATCTGACGTTATCGCAAGCACTCAGTCCGCAGTAGAGCATTTTAACAACTTCCTCGGAATCAATATCGTATATTCCCCGAAGACGATTATCTCTACAAGTTTCCACGAAGGACACTATGTACTGATCATCCTTGCTTTGCTCGTACCGATCCTTGCAGCCCTGACTCAGTTCCTGAACATCCGTCTGATGCCGCAGGCAGCTTCTAACGGCGGTCAGCAGGAAGCAATGGCAAACCAGATGAAGATGATGAATTACATGATGCCGCTTTACTCAGTATTCATCGTATTTTTCCTTCCTGTCGGTGTCGGCATCTACTGGATCGCAGGTTCCGTGATCCGAAGCTTCCAGCAGTTCCTGCTGAACAAACACTTTGACAAGATGGATCTTGAGAAAGTCATCAAAGAGAATCAGGCAAAGGCAGCTGAGAAGAACAAAAAGAAAATCGAGAAAAAAGGTGTCGCTGGTCAGGAGATTGCCAACGCTGCCAAAATGAACACTCGTAATATCCAGTACAAATCCATGGCTGACAAGGCGGCTTCTGTTTCACACAAAGATATCAAGCAGGATACTGGAAAGAAATACAAAGAAGGAAGTATGGCTTCCAAAGCAAATCTTGTAAAAGATTTCAACAACAAAAACACAAAATAGGAGGGCATTGTAATGGATTTTATCGAATTTACGGGAAAAACTGTTGAAGATGCACTTACAAATGCGCTGGTTGAATTTGGCGTGACAAGTGATCAGATCGAGTATGAAGTGTTGGAAAAAGGCAGTTCAGGATTTCTTGGATTCAACAGTAAACCGGCAATCGTCAAAGCCCGCAAAAAATATACTGTTGAAGATCATATCAGAAATTTCCTTTCCCAGGTATTTGATGCTATGGGACTTGAAGTTGAGATCCTGCTCAACGCTTCCGCAGAGGAAGAGAATGTATACGACGTAGAACTGAAGGGTGCTGAGATGGGCATTCTGATCGGCAAACGCGGTCAGACTCTGGATTCTCTTCAGTATCTTACAAACCTCGCCATCAACAAACACTCTGACACATACACAAGAGTAAAACTTGATACTGAGGATTACCGTAAGAGAAGAAAAGATACGCTCGAGAACCTGGCAAAGAATATTGCTTACAAAGTAAAACGTACCAAAAAAGCAGTATCTCTGGAGCCGATGAATCCGTTTGAGAGACGCGTGATCCATTCCGCACTGCAGAATGACCGCTATGTATCTACACACAGCGAAGGTGATGAGCCTTACAGACACGTTGTAATTACATTAAAGAGACAGTAATTTTTGATTTTATTCTAATTTAAAAACTTTCAGACAAGACGGATGCGGACACGGATAATTTTCTGTGTCTGCTGCGCCGCTTATTTCCGCTTCCTTCCGCGAACTCGCTTGCAAAACCGGCAAGCTCAAACACACTCACGGAAGCGGGCTATGCTCGCAGCCACGACGAAAATTAACCTATCGTCCAGCATCCGTCTTTTGCTGAAAGTTTTCTTTACGTTATGAAAAAAAAATATTATAATAAAAAACAAAATAAATTTAAGTAACATAGTTTATTTTCTATTAGATACTTTCGGTTTTTTTGATTATAACCAGAATAACTATTTTGAAATGTTCCGAAAGTATATTAATATTTAATCCGAGAGAAGAACACGAATATGAAAACTGATACAATTGCAGCGATTGCAACGGCTATGTCCAATTCCGGTATCGGAATCGTTCGCATCAGCGGCGACGAAGCGTTAGAAGTTGCAGATCGCATTTTTCGTCCAAAAAAGGGAAGCCGCAAGGTTTCCGATATGGAGACACATACCATCCATTATGGCTACGTGGTAGATGGTGAAGAAGTAGTAGATGAAGTTATGCTTCTGATCATGAAAGCACCGCGCAGTTACACCTGCGAAGATACCATCGAGATTGACTGTCATGGTGGTGTTCTGGTTATGAAAAAAATACTGGAAACAGTTTTAAAATATGGAGCCCGCCCGGCTGAACCGGGAGAGTTTACAAAAAGGGCATTCTTAAACGGACGTATTGATCTGTCCCAGGCAGAGTCCGTAATCGACGTAATCAACGCCCAGAATGAGCTGGCCTTAAAGAGTTCCGTCAGCCAGTTACAGGGCGCCGTTTTAGAGAAAATAAAGGACATTCGTGCCGTTGTACTGCATGAGATCGCCTTTATCGAATCCGCCCTGGATGATCCGGAGCACGTTTCACTGGATGGCTATCCGGAGCAGTTACATGAGATCATGAGTGATGCCCATACCAAAGTAAAAAAACTGCTAGATTCTTCTGATAATGGAAAAATGTTAAAAGAAGGTATCAACACGGCCATCGTCGGTAAACCAAACGCCGGCAAATCTTCCCTGCTGAATATTCTGGTGGGAGAGGAGCGTGCCATCGTTACCGAGATTGCCGGTACGACCCGTGACATCCTTCAGGAACAGATTCAGATCGGCGGCATTGGATTAAATGTCATTGATACTGCAGGAATCCGTGACACAGAAGATATTGTTGAAAAAATCGGTGTCAATAAGTCCAGAGAATATATTGAAAAAGCAGACCTGATCATTTACGTCGTAGATTCCTCCACAGAACTGGATGAAAACGACCGAGAGATCATTGAAGCCATTCAGGACAAAAAGGCCATCGTTCTGCTGAATAAATCCGATCTGGATGCAAAGACAGATGCAACCGTTTTGCAGGAGCGTCTGGATAAACCGATCCTTTCCATTTCAGCAAAAAACAACACCGGAATCCATGAGCTGGAAAAACTCATTGAGGAAATGTTTTTCAGTGGAAAACTTTCCTTCAATGATGAAGTATATATCACAAATATCCGTCAGAAAAATGCTCTGGCAGAGGCAGAGAACAGCCTGAAAATGGTATTGCAGAGCATAGACGATGGAATGCCGGAGGATTTCTTTACGATTGATATGATGAATGCCTATGAGACACTGGGCACGATCATCGGTGAATCCGTTGGCGAGGATCTGGTAAATGAGATCTTCAGCAAATTCTGTATGGGTAAGTAAAAAGTGAGGAAAAATATATGCCAGTTGTAAAAGAAAATTATGATGTTTGTATCGTCGGTGCAGGCCATGCAGGCTGTGAAGCAGCTCTTGCCTGCGCACGACTCGGACTGGAAACCATTCTTTTTACCATCAGCATCGAAAGCGTGGCCATGATGCCGTGTAATCCGAATATCGGAGGCAGCTCCAAAGGCCATCTGGTACGCGAAATCGATGCCTTAGGCGGTGAGATGGGTGTCAATATTGACCATACCTTTATCCAGTCTAAAATGTTAAATAAATCAAAAGGACCTGCCGTTCATTCCCTGCGTGCACAGGCGGACAAAGCCGATTACAGCGCCAGAATGAGACAGGTATTGCAGAACACCGACCATCTGACCTTGCGTCAGGCAGAGATTACCGAACTGATGGTAGAGGATAAACAGATTCGTGGTGTAAAAACGTTTTCTGGTGCAGAATATTATGCAAAAGCAGTCGTACTCTGTACCGGTACTTATCTGAAAGCCCGCTGTCTCTACGGAGATGTGGTCAACCATACCGGCCCGAACGGACTGCAGGCAGCCAACCATCTGACGGACTCCCTGGTTGCAAACGGAGTAGAAATGTTCCGTTTCAAAACAGGTACACCAGCCCGTATCGACAGACGTTCCGTTGATTTTTCCAAAATGCAGGAGCAGCTTGGCGATGAGAGAGTCGTACCGTTCTCATTTACCACCAATCCGGATGATGTGCAGATCGATCAGGTAAGCTGCTGGCTGACCTATACCAACGAAAAAACACATGAGATCATCCGTGAAAACTTAAGCAGATCTCCGCTTTTTTCCGGTATGATCGAAGGAACCGGTCCACGTTACTGTCCGTCTATCGAGGACAAAGTCGTAAAATTTGCAGATAAAGATCGTCATCAGGTATTCATTGAACCGGAAGGAATTCACACAAATGAGATGTATATCGGTGGCATGTCCAGCTCTCTTCCGGAAGATGTACAGTACGCGATGTACCACACCGTACCGGGATTAGAGCATGTCAAGATTGTAAGGAATGCATACGCAATCGAGTATGACTGCATCAATCCGCGTCAGCTCTATCCGTCTCTGGAGTTCAAGGAAATCTCTGGCCTGTTCAGTGGCGGACAGTTCAACGGAAGTTCCGGATACGAAGAAGCTGCGGCTCAGGGACTGATTGCAGGTATCAATGCAGCCATGAAAGTAAAGGGCAGAGAGCCACTGACTCTGGATCGTTCCGAATCCTACATCGGCGTATTGATCGACGATCTGGTTACAAAAGAAAACCATGAACCATATCGTATGATGACTTCCCGTGCCGAGTACAGACTGTTGCTCCGTCAGGATAACGCAGACTTACGTCTGACAAAACACGGCTATGAAGTAGGCCTGATTCCACAGGAACGCTATGATTACGTAGTGAAAAAGCAACAGCTGATCGAGCAGGAAGTACAGCGTGTGGAAAATGTACATTTAGGTGCCTCCGGTCCGGTTCAGGAATTGATGGCCGAATATAACAGTCAGCCATTAAATACAGGT
Organism: Lachnospiraceae bacterium; assembly: GCA_963617435.1. Taxonomy (GTDB): domain Bacteria; phylum Bacillota; class Clostridia; order Lachnospirales; family Lachnospiraceae; genus Eubacterium_I. Next base: position 1,285 of record CAVEOS010000101.1, on the reverse strand, counting down.
ACATCCTTAGCGGAACTGATCCGCCGTCCGGAACTGAATTATGATATTCTTGCCCCGGTAGACCCGGAGCGTCCGGAACTGACAGAAGATGTCCGTGAACAGGTAAATATCAATATCAAATATGACGGATATATCAAACGTCAGATTAAGCAGGTAAAACAGTTCAAAAAGCTGGAAAGCAAAAAACTGCCGCCAAACTTTGATTACAATCAAATCAGCGGCCTGCGCATGGAAGCACAGCAGAAACTGAATCTGTATCAGCCGATCTCCATCGGACAGGCTTCCCGTATCTCCGGTGTATCACCGGCAGATATTTCTGTCATTTTAGTATATCTGGAACAGTTACATTATCAGCAGAAACAGAAAGGCGAACAGGATAAATAAGCCCATGAGTTATGATCTGACAAAGTTTAAACACGGTCTGGAAGAACTGCATGTGTCTCTGACAGACGAACAGATAGAACAGTTTTTACGATACTACGAAATGCTGGTGGAAAAGAATAAAGTCATGAATCTTACCGGCATTACAGAATTTGAAGAAGTCATTCAAAAACATTTTCTCGACAGCCTTTCTCTGATCCGGGTGATTCCGGATCTGGCTGATCAGAATTTAAAAATTATTGATCTCGGAACCGGCGCAGGATTTCCGGGGCTTCCATTAAAGATTGCGTTTCCAAATCTGGAGATTACTTTGATGGATTCACTGAACAAACGAATCAACTTCTTAAATGAAGTGATCTCTGCCCTTGGCCTGCAGAAGGTCACCGCAGTACACGGAAGAGCAGAAGAGATGGCTGCCAATGCCGCACACAGACAGCAGTATGATCTCTGTGTTTCACGCGCAGTTTCCAATCTGGCAGTTCTGACAGAGTATTGCCTGCCATTTGTTGCAAAGGATGGAATGTTCGTATCCTATAAATCTGCGGACTCCGATGCTGAGATTCAGGAAGCGAAAAAAGCGATTTCCATTCTTGGTGGAAAACTTGGTAAGATTGATAAATTCGAATTACCGGATTCTGATCTGGGAAGAGCACTGGTTTGTATCAATAAGGTGAAAGATACACCAAAAAAGTATCCGAGAAAAGCGGGTACACCAGCGAAGTTGCCATTGAAATAAGATACCTCACAAAATAAAACTGCTGTTGAAAAATAGCAGTTTTATTTTGTGTTATTTATTTGTAAACAATGTCATTTAGTTAACTGATTTTGACCGAAATGGTTGAACTGTAGCTTGTTATATATCGAAAATACCGTTTAGTTAAGAAGTTCAGAAGCCAATGTACGG
>CAVEOS010000100.1:0-7392 GCA_963617435.1 Lachnospiraceae bacterium | reverse complement strand
CTTCCATTCCCTGCGCCAAGCACTCTTTTCTGATTTTATTGCGTCTCTGGAATTCCGGTACAAACTCAAACATATATTCTTTATACGATGAATAACTATCTACATAACGCGCTCCTATATTTTCTGAAAAATGCATCAGTTCCTGTCCGCTCAGCTCTACGACTGCTAACCTGCCGCCCTTTTTCTGTGCACTCATAGCCATGATCTTTAACATATTTGTCTTTCCTGTCCGACCTTTTCCGCTGATCATGTAGCAGTATACCCTTGCCAGATTCATCGAATATATGTCCGCTGTCTCCATTTCATAACCAATCGGAAGACTCCTGTCATCCTGAATTGCTGTCTGGGTTCCATCTAACTGTTCAAATTCACTCCAGACAGCTTTTTCCGGAAGCCTTGGAATCTTTCTGGCTGCCTTACCGGTCCACTTTTCTGCAAATTTCGCTGATTCTTTCTGCAGCCACTCGTTTCTCTTATAATCATCCTCTGCAATTACCGGAATAGCTGTCTGAAATTCCAATGCTTCCCCGCCTGCTATAGCAAGTCCACGCCCATGAATTCCCTGATCCGGAATAACTGCAAGCTGCATACAATTAAGCGCATCTCCATACTGGTATCGATCCTGCATTTCCAGAGATACCACATAATGTATATTATCCCTCATCCTTGTGGGTATTTCTGAATTGCTGAATCCAGAACCTGATAATAATAAATAGATTCCATATGCAGCACACTCTCTGGAAAGCTGCATCAACACATCATCGTAAGCAAATTCCGTTTTTTCACGGAAGCCTGCAACATTATCGATTACAAATAAAACCGCAGGACAGGTAAGGCCATGGGTCATTACATACTGACTATAATTTCCGCCTTTAAATAATTTCTTTCTCTCCTGAATTTTCCCGATCGTATCTATATCACTTTCATATAAAATACCACCTACATGGGGCGCCGACTCAAACACGCTGAGCATACGACTTGAAAAGTCAAGTATATATAAATTCAGGTATTCCGGGGAATACCGGCAGATCAGGCTGTAAATTACACTCTGAAGAAAGGTACTTTTTCCACTCATTGCCATTCCGCAGACAGCATGATGTCCCATCTCTGTAAAGTTAAGCTCCAACGGCATCTGTGCCTGCTGCATCGGTGCATCCATAAGACCGATCTGTGTTTTAAGTTCCCATCTTTCCGGATACTGTTTCCATCCATTCTGTTCAGAATATCCCTTCTCGTATCCTTCTAACTCACTGAACGTAAGCTGTTTCGGAAGAACCGGAAGCCAAAGTTGCTGTGGTTTTCTATAATGTTCCTTCTGTGCCACGTCTGCAAGATACTGTACCAGCGCATCCAGCTGTGTCTTTTCCTTCTGTTCTGGAAGCTTGATCTCTCTTTCTTCCGCTTTCTTTAAAATCCAGGTTGAAATTTCTTCTGATTCCCTGCATCCATTCCGAATTGCTTCATCCATAAGAGCATAAAAGTTTTCCAGCGTACGGTTATTAAAATCACTTTCAGGGTAGTCGATCTTATCTTCCCGCATGCACTGATACATATGCTTATGCAGATATTCCAGATACTCCGCTTTATCCTGATATTCTCCGTCACTCATTTTCCGACAGTCTTTCATGTATCGACACAGCTGCATCATCCATTTCCGTTTTGCTGCCTCCTTAAAGTGCCGTTTGGAATGATTTCCCGTCAAAGCAGCTTTTCCGGTATTTTCAAGCATCACAGCCAGTGTCTTTTTTGTGTTTTCTATATTCTCATCATAGACTGCTCCGCTCCATCCGGATTGGAACAGTTCAAACACCTCGTCATTTCCCACCTGCAGATAACATCTGCCTGCCTGTGTCAGATATGCCGCATCCGGTCGATGAAGCATTTCAGCACTGTCCTGGCGATCTTGTACCCGCAAACACAGCCTGAATTTAGAGTTACTCCAGATATTTTCATCAACGGTTCCGCCGGGCTTCTGGGTTGCCAGAATCAGGTGTACACCTAAACTTCGTCCAACCTGTGCCACACTGATCAATTCCTTCATGAAATCGCCTTCTTCCCGCTTCAACTCAGCAAATTCATCAATAATGATAAATAAGTGCGGTACTGGCATTTCTGCTTCTCCGTTTTTGTAAAGAGTGGTATAGGCATTAATATTATTTACTCCATGCTCATTAAATACCCTTTGTCTCCGTTTATTCTCACTCTTGATTGATACCATTGCACGATGTACCTGATTTCCGGATAGGTTAGAAATCTGCCCCAGGATGTGGGGTAGTCCATTGAACAGGTTTGCCATGCCTCCGCCCTTATAATCGATGATAAAAAATCCGATATCATCCGGACTGAAATTCAATGCAAGTGAAAGCATGTATGTCTGCAATGTCTCCGATTTACCAGAACCTGTCGTACCTGCAACCAGACCATGCGGTCCGTGATACTTTTCATGAATATCCAGATAGCACGGTGCTCCTGCGGCCTTCAGCCCTACCATTGCCCGCATATTTTCATATGTCAGGTTCTTTTTCCATCGTTCTGCTACATGAAATTCAGATAGTCTTGTTACACCATACATATCAAAGAAACTGATGCTTGCCGGAATATTTCCTCCTGATTCAATTTCATTCACCCTTAGATTGGATAGTTTTCTGCTCACTTCTTCCAATGTACTTTCTCCAATCCGGTCTAACTCAAGTGCCTCTTTCTTTCCGGTCCTGACATCATAGATTCCTGCAAATCTTCCATCATTTTGAACCACACATTCACAGACATTCGGAAGATTTTCATACTCTTTTGCCATCAAAATAACTGTCAGTCCCAATTCCTGCTTTTCATCAAAAACATATTTTGCGATTGGCTCTCCCTCCAGAAGCGATACATCTTCAATAAAAAGCACATAATGTGGCTTGAAAATAGCAGATTTTTCAGATGAAACCGATTTTCTGTTTTCATTTCGGACTCGCAGTTCTTTTACCACTTCATAGAAAACCTCGCTTGCTTCGTTCTTATTTCCTGCAACCAAACGACTCTTCTTGTCCTGTGTCCATGTATGCGGCAGCCACCTCGCAAACGCAAAACGATGGTCATCTTCTCCCTGCTCCTGAGAAAAAACAAATCCCATCTTAACATCCGTATAGCAATTCTGTGTAGCAAGCTGTGTAACCAGCGTATAAACAATCGGATATGCACCTTCCTGACGATTTCCTCCCACGATCCCGATCAGTTTTTTCTGCAGAAGATCTATACACACCGGAACTTTATGTAAAATCCTGTAACTTTCCTGAATCTGAGCCGGTTTATCTGCCAGTGAATCATTGATCAATGTAAATTTTTCTTTCGGTATCTGTATTTCTACCTGAAAAGGAATATCACCAATTCCCAGGCGACATGCAAGAAAATCCTCATGTGTCTGATTTTTCCCCCACAAATGTCCGCCATCACGAAGCGCCTCTTGTGCACATTCGGTAGCCGATGGGTACATGGTCAACAGACAATTTCGGTTATATTCATACTTCTGTCTGATTTTCTCTGTACATCGTATCAAATACTCACTGTACGATTCAAAACGACGATTTTCTTCCTTTTTTATTTTTCCTTTTGTATATCGTAAATTATTAATCGCCCATCCTGCACCTATGATTGCTGAAGTGACCGATGTAATAATTCCCGTATACATAAAAGTATTGGAATAGGCACCGGAAGACCGCGCACCAACAGCTGCTAAAGCACTGCTCATCACCATGGGAATCGCCATGGTAAGAGCTGGTCCCACCGTCATCATAAGGGGGACATCTTCTGATTCTCTGAGTGCCGGAGGTGCTTCTATTTCTATTTTTCCCGTTTTCAATTCTGTCAGTTCTCTGGGAGAACGATGATATTCATTTTCTGCTGTCTCTTCTTTTATTTCTGCTTCCAATGCAACAAATGACTGTTTCCATTTTGTTAATGCATTATTCTCAATCCTGATTCTTGGATCAGAGCGCACCGCCAATATGTTTCCCAGATACACCATATCCAGTCCCCACATATGGATATTATCCCCAAAAGAAATATTCTGCTCCCCTTTGATTCGAATATCATTTACAAATGTTCCGTTCTTACTGCAATCTTCCAGAAATGCCTTCCCATTTTTCACCCGGATGACGGCATGTTTTCTGGAAATATACTCAGTTCCATTCTCTCCGTATGTATAATGAATCGATACATTTTCTCCACTTCCGATTACCAGTTCCTGGCTCTTAGAAATATCATACTTGTCGTATGAAACAAATGCCGTTTCTTTTTCCAGCACACTAAGGAAAAGAAGTTCATTTCCCATAAGCTGTATCCTGATATGTACATTCTGATGCAGCACAGCCGCTTCGCTGTTTTCCATATTGCTTTCATATTTATAATCCGGCGATGTGCATAAATACCACTGATCATCCATTCGTTCAAGACGTAATTCCAAATCTTTTCTCAAATGGAACATCTTTGCAGATATATGAAGGCTCATCTCTGCATTATGAATCGATGGCAGTACAAATTCCTTATATGCTGTCTGACTGTAAACTGTTAAAACAACGCTCATCTTTTCCCCCTGAAATCTTGGTTATGATTTTGACATAAGATTTATTTGATACACAGATTTTCCAACTGTAACTACATCTCCGCTTTTCAGCCTGATTCCATATTGATTGACCTCTGTCTTCCGTTTTTTTCTTTTCAAACAAACTGTACTCTTGTTAAGAGAACGAAGATAATTATCTCCCTGATAGAAAAAGATCTGACAGCATATGGAATTTTTTTCCGCATTGTCAGGTAGTACCGAAATACCTCCATACTGATATCCTATCGAAACCACCTCACCGTTTCTGTAAATATAGACACGTTCCGAAAGTTCTGTCATCTCCTTCAACTCAAACATTCCACCGGAGACTTCTTTTTTATCTTTCAGATCCTTTATATATTCAACCTTTATCGGTCTTTTATTTTTAGAAAAAATATTATTCCCCTCCACCAAAGGATTTTCCAGCATCTGATCCAAAGCATCCTCCCGGAGCCGTCTAACCGCCTGCTGACGTTCTTCCTTGCGTCTTTTTAATATACATTTAGCTATAACACATACGGTCACAAGCCCAACTGCCAGAACAGACCAACATAATTTTCCCCAGCCTGTAAATATTCCCAACTGTTGTATAAAACTCATCTGCCCACTCACCTTTTATCTGCTCCCCTGATGTTTTATCTTCTTATTTTTCGACAAATTCTTAGGTACAGTTTATCATTGCCTATATTTTTCAACAATCAGGGCATAAAAATTAGACAGATAATCGTTTTGTTTTTTGTGATCGTCTGTCTAATTATATTTTTTGTGATTCTATTCGTTTTTAAGCTGGGACTGCAACCGTTTTATCTGGCCGCGGATAAACTGAATACACTCTTCTTTCGAGCACACCATTTCTCCCTCTTCTGACATACGGCAGAAATGGTTCAGTTTTTCAGCTACTCCCTGTTCATAGATAGAACAGTATGCTGCTCCGTCTGTTCCAATACAAAACGTGATCTCATTATCCACCATAGAAACTGTAGAATATACAAAAATTCCTCTTGGAAGGCTTAATTGGCTGTCATCCAGCATATAAACATCCCCATCCTGAAGCTGGATCCAGTTCAGATATCCCTCCATCACTTCCAAGCGCTCTTTTATGGTAAGAGGTGTATAGATAGGGGATGGAATCTCCGCAAGCCGTCCTGTTGCTGCTGTATATTCCAGTCCTTCTTTTGTGAAAATATGTACTGCTTTTTCTCTTTCCAGCTGACTGCAACGCTGTTTCCAGTTTTCTATAACCATCTGTTTGCCTGTATCTTCCAGGATCAGATGACGCTCCAGCATATCCTGTGTCAGCTGCCGCATCAGGCACGGATCGTATTCCATATAGTAATTTTTAACTTCCTGCGGTCGGAGACTGCCACTGTCCTGCTCCGCAAGGTAACGCTTCCTATTCTGGGCGATCCAGTGTGCCCACTGATTGATATCTGCAAAGTACCGCAGCAGCTGCCGTTTGTTTTTCTTCTTTCTTTCAAAGATTTCCTTCAGATACGTCAGTTTTTCTTCTTTCCACACGATCAAGCCACTTTCCATATTTCTGTGTAAGCCAACTGCCCACTTATCCCCAATGAGCCAGTTGGGCAGAAGATCATTTCCTTTTTCTTCGTAATCGTAGTATGGAATGTATTCTCCGCCTGAACGGATCAGCGGCATGATCTGGTTGATATACTGTAGATTATATAGGCTGCCGCCATGTTCGCGGACCTTTTTTAATGAAAATACATGCTCAAAACGGATCTCCCTGTGATTTAAAAACTGTGCCAGTATCTCTACCACTGCTTCCGGAAGTTCTTCTGTTGACATACGCAGTGTACCTCCACTTTGAGGCAGCACTCTTTGAAGGAAGGTGATCACTTCTGTTCTGCTGTGAAGTACGTGGATATTCTGGAGAAGTTCTATATCTGTGACTTCTTTTTGTGTATTTACATGGGTAATATCCAGGAATCCGCTTCTGTACTCCAGCATTTTTTTAATTTCCTGCATGCAGTTCCACTCTTCACTGCCCATTCGTTCAATCTTATAAAGAGCAAATAAGTTTTTGGATGCATCCTCTGAGCACTGTAATGCCAAGATCAGCTTTCTTACCTTGTCTGTATCCTGCGGCAGGCGCTTTCCCTGCCGCATTTTAGAAATATGATCCAGAGAAAGACCACTTGCATCTGACAGGTACAATAACGTCTGTCCTGATTTTTTAATTTCTGTTTTTATCGCCTCTGAAAACTCTGACATACTCATTCAATCCCTGTTATATTATTCATCTTACCGTAATACTTAATTTTAACATTTATAATTAATGGGTTCAATTAAGGCATAAAAATTAGACAAGTTATCTTTCGGATGCGGTTATGGAATAGTATAAAAATCAACGATGAATGTTCAGAATGTAACCAAGGTTGGCAGAGCACACTAAAAATAGCAAAAAAAAGCACAGACCTTCTTAATTTATAAGAAAATCTGTGCCTAATACCAACGACCCGGAACGGGATCGAACCGTCGACCTCCGCCGTGACAGGGCGGCGCTCTAACCAGCTGAGCCACCGGGCCATGAAAGGCATTATACATACCTTCAAAACCACATATTGATAAATGACTGACTACCGAATACCTACAATCTCTTGTATCAACTTCGCGGTCATTCGAAAAATCTTCGATTTTCCTCATGTCATTGGCTTCGCCAATGCCTGAAGTCTTCCAGATCCGACCTTATGAAAGCAAGCTTTCAACGGTCTCCTCTGTCATCCTTCCGCCGCTCTCTCAGACCTTTTGGTCAAGCCCTCGACCGATTAGTATCAGTCAGCTCCATG
>CAVEOS010000099.1:0-7469 GCA_963617435.1 Lachnospiraceae bacterium | reverse complement strand
ACGCACGGTGGTGTGAGAGGTCGGGGGACTATTCAAATCCCCCTCCTACTCGATTTGCTATAAATTACATAGAAATTTTTATTTGCAGAGCTCAGCAACCACCTGGTTGATGACTTTTCCGTCTGCTTTTCCTTTTAATTCAGCCATAACCGCTTTCATGATCTGACCTTTGTTTTTGGTAGCCAGCACATCAGCGAAGTGCTCTGTCAGAATTGTTTTTACTTCCTCAGCGGATAACAGCTGTGGAGCATATTCGTTGATGATATCATAACGAGCTTGATATTCTTCCTTCAAATCCGTACGATCTGCCGGGCAGGTGTCTACCTGCTCTTTTACGCTCTTTAATTCTTTTAAGATGACACGGTCAACAAGTTCCGGTTTGATATCATCCCGGCAGCCCTCATCGATCGCTACTTTTTTTACCGCAGATACCAGGGATGAGATAGCATCTTTGCGCACCTTGTCTTTGGCTTTCATAGCTGCGATCATGTCTTTTTGTAATGTCTGCATTTCCATAATGACAGTACCTCCTGAAATTAAATATGAATTCTGCTAAGCAGTTTGTTGATATAGTATTGTTTGATATGATAATAATGCTGGCGGATGCAGTTGTGGGCAGCTTCTGGATCCTTTGCTTTGATGGCATCCAGAATTGCCGCATGCTCCTTATAGGAGTTCTGCGCCAGATCCATATCGTCTAAAATGGTGGAGATGAACAGCATCTGCTGACAGTCCAGCTGCTCATAGATTGTCTCCAGACGTTTGTTGCCGGAATAGCTGACCAGAAGTTCGTGGAATTTCTGATCCCAGCGGGTACAGTGATAAATATCACCGTTATCCAGAGATTTTTTCATGTTTTCCAATGCAACTTCCAGCGCATTTACAGCCAGAGCATTTGATTTACTGATACATGCAGAGACCGCATAGGTCTGAAGCAGTTCGATCAGGTCGTATACTTCCAGAATATCTTCTGTGGTGAAGGAAGCAACGACGGTTCCCTTGCCCGGAACAAAAGAGAGCAGGCCTTCATGGGTCAGCTGCTGGAGCGCGTTCCGGATCGGAGAACGGCTGACATGGTAGATGTCGCATAATTTGCGTTCCACCATAACGGTTCCTTCCGGATAGGTATTATTCAGAATGTCCTCTTTGATCTGCTGATATGCAAGCTGCTGCTTGTTTTCCGCAGGTTGATTGAGTGAATCATATTTGCTGTTTTCCTGATTTCCCATTTGCATTTCTCCTGTTAAAAACGAACTGATACGGATTACTAAAAATCGGTATCGTGGTTCAATCATCTGATGTTTACAATTCTTCTATTAAAAACGAGCAGATACAGAATCAAAAAATACTGTATCTGTGGTTTTTTTGAGTGAAACACAGGTATTCCATGGAATACCTGGATGCTATAAAAAGTATAGCAAAAATGCAGTTAGATGTAAAGAAACCTTTTATTTTTGCGAGAAATGTGATAAGATATGGAAAGTATAACGATTTAAAGCGTTGATGTGAAAAAGAACAGGGGATTTGGAGGACATAGATCATGATTTCAAAACGTTTAAGAGAGTCACTGGATTCATCCATTTGTATCCGTGACATTTTTGAGGAAGGCAAAAAACTGGCCGCAATTTACGGTGCAGAAAATATCTTTAACTTTACCATCGGAAACCCGAGTGTGGAGCCGCCTGCAGCAGTAAACGAGGCATTAAAAGAGATTATCGACACAGAGAAACCACTGGCACTGCACGGCTATCCTGCAAACGTGGGACATCCGGAAGTACGCAGACACATTGCAAATTATCTGAACGGAAAATATGACTGCAGCTATACAGAGCAGGGCATTATTATGACAAGTGGTGCGGCAGCAGCCATCGTAGTAATTGCAAATACATTGCTGGATGACGGTGATGAGGTTGTAACATTTGCACCTTATTTCTGGGAGTACAAAAGCTATGTGGAGACAATGTACGGCAAATTAGTTCCGGCTCTTTGCAATATGGAGACCTTACAGCCGGATCCGGAGACTTTTGCGGCAGCACTGTCACCGAAGACCAGATTTGTTCTGATCAATACACCGAACAACCCGACCGGTGCGGTATATACAGAAGAGTCTATCCGCATGGTTACCGACATTTTAAAGAAAAAACAGGAAGAATATGGTCATCCGATCTATCTGGTTTCCGATGAGCCATACCGTAAACTGGCTTACGATATCGAAGTACCGTACCTGACTCATTATTATGAAAATACAATTGTTGTATATTCTTACAGTAAAGCATTATCCATTCCAGGCGAGCGTATCGGATACATTGCCATGGAGCCTTGTGTACAGGATTATGAAGACCTGATCGCAGGTATGACCGCTTCCATGCGTTACCTTGGTTATGTAAATGCACCGTCTCTTCAGCAGAAAATGCTGCTGAAATGCGTGGATGCTTCTGTGGATATCAGCATTTATCAGGAGACCAGAGATATTCTGTACAATGCACTGACAGAGATTGGTTACACCTGTATCCATCCGGACGGAGCTTTTTATCTGTTTGTAAAGGCACTGGAAGAGGATGATACAAAATTCTGTGAGCGCGCGAAAGAGGAAAAAATCCTGATGGCACCGGGAACTGCATTCTATGGACCGGGCTGGGTTCGCGTGTCCTACTGCGTCCCGGCAGATGTTGCAAAACGTAGTATACCGGCTTTCCAGAGACTGTATGACAAATATCAGGCTGAATAGGTACTGTAATAAGAAGTGATGGAGATTCAGATCTATTATCAGAAATGGGATGAAAAAAGCAAAGCTTCACATGAGTTGTTAGGGCGTGCGCTTCGCATTTATGCAAAAGCACATCAGATAAAATTGCCGGAAACGCTGCCGATTTGTCAGGAAAAAAACAAAAAGCCGTTTCTGGAACATGTATCAGATATCTGTTTTTCTATTTCCCACAGCGGGGAATGGTGGAGCTGCGCGATCGCACCACAGGAAGTCGGTCTGGACATTCAGGAAGAGCATGACTGTAAGGCAGAACGTCTGGCGAAACGATTTTTTCATCCAATGGAAGTAGAGTGGCTGGAACAGCACGGATATGAGAATTTTTGCCGGATATGGACCTATAAGGAAAGCTATGTGAAATATATAGGGCTTGGGCTTGTAAAAGGAATGGATTATTATTCGGTGGTGAAGGCAGATGGCATATTGGCCGGACAGGAGGATGTCTGGCAAAAACAGATCTCCTTTCAACCGGAGTGCTATATGGTTGTGACAGCGAAGCAGGAAGCAGAAGTAAAGCTGTTTTCATTGACAGAACAGAGTGAAAAATGATAATTTTATAAACTGGTATGGGGAACACTCATACCAGTTTGTAGTATAGAAGAAACACTCTGAGATATCTGAGAATAAATATCAGATGAGAAATAATTTCCACCTCTGTATATGGGTGGTGACAAGATGATGTTATGAAGGGAGAATAACATGCGAAAGAAGAAACTTATTGTTATGATCTGTTTTCTTGTGATCGTTGCGGTACTGATCGGGGTATTCCCATCCGGAACAATGATGGTTATTTCCATTGCAGCCTGCCTGGCAGGAGCGGTTGTGTGCTGTATTATGTATCGTATTTTATTTCAGTGCACCATTCATTCCTTCTACAAAGAATTTCTGGAAAATGAAAAATATGACTAAAGAAGGAACCATGCTCAGAAGCACAAGTGTCATGCTGTCGCCTTTCATGCCGAGAGTAAGATATACCGTCATAGGTATTTTCTGATCGTTGTACATGACAAGGTGTGACCACTGATAGGAATTCCATGCATTTAAGAATGCGATGACTGTGCCACAGGAAAACGTACTTTTCATGCACGGTAAATAAATTCGAAAGAAAATGCCGAGTTCAGAGACACCATCCAGTCTGGCCGCTTCAATCAATTCGTAAGGAAATCCTCTGGAATTCTGACGGAAAATCATGATGATCAAAGGAGAGGCAAGAAACGGTGCTATAACGCCCCACATGGTATCAATGATACCCCATTTTATATACATTTTGAACAGTGGAACCATCAACGGAGTAATGGAAATCATCATAGCAAATAAAACAACTTTAAATAAAATGTCTTTGTATTTGTCGTGATAAATTTCAAATGCAAATCCTGCCAGACCACAGATCAGCAATGTTAATAGAGTTTGCACGATGGTATATCGCAGGGTAAACCACATGGATTTCAGAAATTCTGTTTGAAATAAAATATAGTATATATTTTTCCACAACTCTGTTCCTGGAACGACAGGTCCTTTTGCAAGTGCGATATTTCCACCACTTGCACTGCATATCATCAGGTAGAAAGGCAACAAAAAGCATATGGAAGCAATTGCAAGAATCAAATAAGAGCCTATTTTTTTGTAAATATTTTTCATAGAACTAAAACCTCATTTCTGTTATTCAGTATAAAGGGTTTGCAGTTTTGTGTATATAATAATATAATGATATTTATATAAGAAAATTAAGATGCAGTGAGTAAAAAATTAACATGTTTGTATAATGAATAAGAGATGAACGTTAAGCATGAACTATTTTTGACCAGAATATGACATTTGAATGGAGAAAAGGAAAGAATGAAGCCGATACTGAAAATTGTGGAAAATGCAAACTGGAAAAAAGAATATCCATTATCTGTCAGCACGATAGGGCTGGCACAGCAGCAAACACCAATTGTACGTCCGCATGGATTGCCGGTGCATCAGATTTTTTACTGTACAGCAGGAAGCGGGGAACTGACCATCAACGACCAGAGTTATCGGATTGACGCAGGAAGTGGATTTTTCCTGAAAGCAAATGAACCACATAGCTATTATGGGATTACAAAAAAGTGGGAATTGAATTATATGGGATTTGAAGGCGCCATTTGTGACTCGCTGTTGAAAACTTATAACTTAAATAGATCTGGCGCTTTTCAAGTTTCAGCAGAAAATAAATTTCTGAAGGAACTGAAAAAATTGTACCGTTATCTGGAGGAGCATGGAGAACAGAATTCGAAGGAACTATCAAAAATGTGTTATGCATGTCTGTTGGAAATATTTGAATCCATGGACTGGATCGATGTTGGAAAAACGGCAGTGTCGGATGAAATTATTGAAAAAATCATTACCTATCTACAACGGGAATTTTATCGTGGAATTACACTGGAAGAATTGAGTGAACTGACAGGTTTAAGTAAAGAGTATATGTGTTCTTATTTTAAAAAGCGGATGAATAAGACCATTATGCAGGTGCTGTGTGATATTCGGATTATGAATGCCTGCGTATTGTTGAATCGTTTTCCGGACAAAACAATAGCTGAGATTTCAAAAAAATGTGGTTTTGAAAGTCCCAGCTATTTTGGAAGCGTGTTTCGCAAACATCAGGGGATGACACCGGATACTTACCGTAAGTGGATTCCGGCGGATTACTGATTTGATTTTTTCATTTCTTCATTGAGCAGTTTGACATGGAGAAAGTAGAAGTAGTTATTTTCCCGAAATGGATATCTGCGAATGTACCAGAGAATATTATATTTGAAATATCAAGAGGCAGCAAGCTTATGACAAGGAAACGCTTGAAATATAATTTTATGCATCAGGCATGAACCTGATAGAAAGAGGAATTATGTTAACGTTATTATTTGGAATCTGTATGTTATTCTTATTTGAAAAACTGCTTGTATAAAGTAAACAGATTAAATATAAAAAATCTGTTGCTTTAGAGGTATTTTTACGTCCGGAAAAATAACGTTTGAATGGGAAAGAAAAGTGTTGAATGTAAAAAATGACAAAATTTTTCATTTTTGAACATATGAACAAATTTTTTGTGAAAAGGTCTTAAAAATGCAGAAGAAAAGAGGTAAAATAAAACAATAAATGCAATAAAGTAATTGAAAATGGATAATGAGAGAAGATAAAAACGAGACAAGATGGGACAAGCTTTTACATATTCGGACAATGGGACGGGATGATTCCCACTCCGATCAACATAGATTTCCTTATGAACCGACGCCGTACTGTGTGCTGGAACTTCTGAAGAGAGTCATGGGACGCATTCTGGATTCCTATTATGCAAATCCGCGTAGGATGCAGTTATTTTTTTACTATCCGACGGATGAGTATATTTCCTATATGATGACGGTGGATGAACTGATGTATGTGGATGAAATTGACTGCAGAGATCTGTTCCCGGGGAATGACCCGAGAGAAAGAATTGCAATTTTTGGGCTGTAGAAGTAAATAAAAAACATAATTATATCGAGTTATGATATGATTGTGTTGTAGCCTTAATTGGCGCAGAAGAGGAGAACTGTGCGAGTGGCAATTTTTTATGAGAAAGTGATGGTAACACTTTTGAATAAGTGTATTGGATATAAGAGCTTTGAAAGGAAAATAAAAAGATGGCAGGATATGTTTGCAAAATTGTAATGGAGAATACGCATCCACCTGTGTGGAGACGTGTTATAGTACCGGAAAAAATTACTTTTGGAGAACTGCATGAAATCATACAGATATTGTTTGACTGGCAGGAAATGCATCTTCATGCTTTTGAAATACCTGCGGACCATATATGTATTGATAATGAAGGTGATACGTGGGGTGAACATTATGATGAAACAGTGACGTTAATTGATTCGTTTTTCAAAAACTATAAATGGATTCGGTATACATACGATTTTGGGGATGATTGGAGACACAGAATTAACATAGAGAAAATAGATGAGACGTATCAGGAACGGTATGTTACATTATTAAAAGCCAAAGGTGACAATTTTGTGGAAGACAGTGGTGGCATCTGGGGCTATGATGAAGATGCTTATCGAAATCCATTCCAAAAACAAGAGGTAGAACGGAGATTGGGTAAGAAAAAACTGGAACGTCATGATGAATTAGAAGAAGAACCGTTATTGAAGGAATCTGTGGAAAAGCTAAAGGACATGTTTGAACGGATGTTGTCTTTAAAACCGGAAATTCGCAATGGGTTAATTTCAGAGACATTACAGGAAATGAGTGGTGATGTGTCTGCAATGACAAAGAAAATAGATGCGTGGAAGCGTTTTGAAGATGATGAGCGGGAATTAATGACCGAGATTGTTTCATCTGAAAAAAGTGTATATGAATTGATGTTGGATCTGGGCGAAAGAGAGGCATCTGATTATTATAAATATTTACGACTGCCGCAGGATATTACTCTTTTGAGAGAAGAAAAGATAGCGGCAATCTCGGAAGAACTGGAAACACATCCGGAATTTTTATGTTATATCTTTGATGATGAAGAATATAGAAATCTGGAAAAGTTAATTTTGCATCCGGACAATATGCTTTCCGGGCAGGTCGGAACATCTACAATAATTGTAAAGTTGCTGGGAGTGGGCTTGGGGGATTTTTTCTACGATGAAAAAAAAGGAACTCTTTGTCTGGCATCTGATATAAAAAAATATATTGGAATGTTAGATGCAAAAGC
>CAVEOS010000098.1:0-7486 GCA_963617435.1 Lachnospiraceae bacterium | reverse complement strand
AGAGATGTCTTTTACTCCCATTGCCTGAGCCTGTGCTGCATACTTTTTCAAAATAAACCATCAAAGATGGCAGAGTTATATTTTTTATACACAAATATCTGAATGCGGGAGTAATCGCAAATGGAATGTTTGAATGTACAGAGGTCGGCATGCCTCAAGGTGGACTACTTAGTCCGTTGCTTAGTAATGTAATGCTAAATGAGTTGGATAAGGAACTGGAGCATAGAGGACATAGATTTGTCCGATACGCAGATGATTGTATGATTTTCTGCAAGAGCAGAAAAAGCGCAGAAAGAACCTTGAAGAACATCATTCCATTTATTGAAGGGAAACTATTCCTTAAAGTAAATCGGAAGAAAACAGAGGTGGCTCACATCAACAAAGTCAAATATCTTGGATATACCTTTTACAGATACAAAGGTAAATGCAGATTTAGAGTACACCCAAAATCAGTAGCTAAGATGAAGGATAAAATCAGAGAACTTACTGACAGAAGCAAGGGCATTAGCAATGAGATACGAGAAAAGAAGTATCAAGAGTATGTAAGAGGATGGGTGGAATACTTTAGACTTGCAGACATGAAAACTCTTCTTGTTAGAACGGATGAGTGGTCAAGGCATAGAATTCGGGCAGTATACTGGAAACAATGGAAGAAAATCAAAACAAGATACCGAATGCTAAAAGCACTAGGTCAAGAGAATTGGAAAGCCAGAGAACTAGCCAATAGTAGAAAAGGATATTGGAGAATGGCACAAGTGCTGAACCAAATCTTTTCAAAAAGAATAATAGCCAAGCTGGGATATACATCCATGCTTGACTATTATCTAGTAGTCTATGAAAACTAAAGAACCGCCTTGGTACGGAACCGTATGCCAGGTGGTGTGAGAGGTCGGCTAATCAACTAATGGTTAGCCTCCTACTCGATTCATGATGAAAAATGTACAGCCACTAGAATCAGAGTAGCTTAATACGAATAAACTGTTGATGTTGTGAGAGCATTAATGTAAAAGACTGTTCAAATAGCTTTTTATAAAGGTAGACAACTGATTGCGTGCGTTGTCAGAAAGTGCAATTTCATTTTCAGCTAAATCTGCTTTCTGCGGCAGTTCAAAGTAACTGGTTGTATCGGAACGGTCACGGCGCAGATAAGACTCTTTATCCGGAACCGAATGCATGAGATAATCACATGTTTTTTCGAGATAGCAGTTCTCTTTTGTGGCCTTCTGCCGATGGTCAGAATCTACGCAGGCCCCGAGACTTTTATGTATGATCGTCTGTTCTTCCGGCAGATAATAATAATTTTTGTAATCCTTAAAATAATGGCGGAGACAGCCATGCTGGACCGGAAAAGAGATCAGTGCTTTCTGCTCTTGCAGCAAAAGAGTTGCATCCGGAAAGACGGCCGTAACTTTCTGCGGAAATGCATATTCTGTGGTTAATGTGATGTCACAGTAATGTGTCTGATCTGTAGATGAAATGCTCACATCTTGAATCTGGTAGTTTCCCTTTAAAAATTCAGCATAGAAAAGCAGCGCAAAGAGATCATACATTCCGCGTACATCTTCCACATTGTGCAGCAAAAGATTATGCAGCAGTTCTTTCGAGGGCTCTTTTATATATAGAAGATACTGCGCGATCAGTTCCTTGCCGGTATATGGATCTTCCCGGAAGCATCCGAGAAAGGTTTCGATGGATTTTTGCTTATAATCCGGCAGCTGGATCAGCTGTTTTAACCGGCAGGCTTCCCGGTACAGATCTACAGACTGGATATCGAAAAAAGGCTGTTTCATGTTGTGGGTGGAATATCGTTTTTTCAGAAACGGCAGATCAAAGGTATTGCCGTTAAAAGTTACAATGGTTTTATGTGTCTTCAATAATTCGCCTAGCGCAATCAAAAGCTCCGTTTCCTGTTCCGGATTTTCTGCAAAAAAAAGCTGAATGTTAATGTTGTTTTTATCCGTATCGGACAGGCAGGAACAGCCGATACAGTAGATGGATGCCCTGACTGCGGACAGCCCGGTTGTCTCAATATCTAATAAAAGCATGTCCAGTGAGAGCAACTTTTGGGTAGAAAAATCTAACTCTGAAATGGGGAAAAAAGTCTGTTTTGTAATCATATCTTCATAGTTCTCCTACAATGTTTGTATTTATTCCAGTTCATTATAACTTACCCGGTATTTTTTTCAATACATAAGAAAAAATGCACAGATTTTAATACTTTTTTTTAGAAGTGTGTTATAATATTTTTCGATATTATGCAGAATAGATAATTATTTCTGCGGAAACTATTTTAGAGAAAGTGGGGCACAGGTTATGGGCTTATGTACTTTTAAGGGCGGTGTCCATCCATATGATGGAAAGGACTTATCGAAAGATAAACCGATTCAGGAATATTTACCCAAGGGTGATCTGGTTTATCCGTTATCACAGCACATTGGTGCACCGGCGAAGCCAGTCGTTGCAGTAGGCGATGCTGTAGTGAAAGGTCAGATGATCGCTGAGGCCGGCGGTTTTGTATCTGCACCGATTTATGCAACCGTTTCCGGTACCGTTAAGGCAATAGAACCGAGACGTGTAGCAGTCGGAGACATGGTCAACTCTATCGTAATTGAGAATGATGGTGAATTTAAATCACTGGAATTCACACCGGTAGAAGATGTATCAACTCTGAGCAAAGAGGAGATTATCAGTAAAATCCAGAATGCCGGTATTGTCGGCATGGGTGGTGCGGGATTCCCGACACATGTAAAGCTCTCTCCGAAGGAGCCGGAGAAAATTGACTACATTATTGCAAACTGCGCAGAGTGTGAGCCATATCTGACTTCTGATTACAGAAGAATGATTGAAGAACCGGAAAAATTAATCGAAGGAATGCGTATCATTCTTTCTCTGTTTGACAATGCAAAAGGTATCTTCGGTATCGAGGATAACAAACCGGATTGTATTGCAAAACTGACAGAGCTTACAAAAGATGAGCCGAGAATGGAAGTTAAAGCATTAAAGACAAAATATCCGCAGGGTTCTGAGCGTCAGTTGATTTTCGCAACAACAGGCAGAGCTATCAATTCTACTATGCTTCCTGCAGATGCAGGCTGTATCGTAGATAACGTTGATACTATCGTTGCAATTTATCATGCAGTAAAACTCGGCAGACCGCTGATGCATCGTATCGTTACTATTACAGGTGATGCAATCGCTGATCCGAGAAACTTCTATGTCTGTATCGGAACAAACTATGCAGAGTTAGTAGAAGCAGCAGGCGGATTCAAGACTCAGCCGAAGAAGATCATCTCCGGTGGTCCTATGATGGGATTTGCAATGTTCGGACTTGACGTTCCGACAACCAAGACAACATCTGCTCTGTTATGTCTGGCAGAGGATGCCGTTGAGGATGCAAGTCAGAATGCAACAGCATGTATTAACTGTGGTCGTTGTGTAGAAGCATGTCCATCCAGAATTGTACCTTCCAGACTTGCTGATTATGCAGAAAATCATCTGGAAGAGCCATTTGAACAGTGGCACGGCATGGAGTGCGTAGAATGTGGAAGCTGCAGCTTCACATGTCCTGCAAAGAGAAATCTTGCACAGTCGATTAAATCCATGAGAAAAACAATTCTTGCAAACAGACGGAAAAAATAAAAAACGTTAGAAAGAGGTGGATTATTGTGAGTGAGTTATACAATGTTACATCATCACCACATATAAGAGCCAAAGACAGTACACAGAGAATCATGCTTTATGTAATCATTGCATTACTTCCGGCTACTGTATTTGGAATTATCAATTTCGGACCGCGTGCACTGGCAGTTGTTGCTGTATCTATCGCAAGCTGTCTGGTATCCGAATATTTATATAACAAAATTGCACACAAAAAACAGACCGTAGGTGATTTAAGCTGTGTTGTTACCGGTTTACTTCTTGGTCTGAACCTGTCACATACCGTTCCGTTCTTCATTCCGATCATCGGTGGCGCATTCGCGATTGTTGTTGTAAAAATGGTTTTCGGCGGACTTGGACAGAACTTCATGAACCCGGCACTGGGTGCTAGATGCTTCCTGCTTCTTGCATTCACAGGTCCGATGACAAGCTTCACATTTGATGGTGTGTCAAGCGCTACTCCGCTGGCAGTCATTAAAGACGGCGAGCTTTACAGTGATACAATGGCAATGTTTACCGGTCGTATCGCAGGTACTATCGGTGAGACTTCTGTAATCGCTCTTCTGATCGGTGCAATCTTCCTGATCCTGATGGGCGTTATCGATCTGAGAATCCCGGGTACATATATTTTAACATTTGTAGTATTTATCGTACTGTTCGGCGGACATCTTACAAGTGGTGACCTTGGACAGTTTGTAGTTCAGGAAGTATGCGGTGGTGGTCTGATCCTCGGAGCATTCTTCATGGCAACCGATTATGTTACTTCTCCGATCACTCCGAGAGGAAAAATTATTTACGGTATTATCTGCGGATGCCTTCTTGGTATCTTCCGTATGTTTGGCGCATCAGCTGAGGGATGTTCTTACTCCATCATCTTCGCAAACATGCTTGTACCGCTGATCGAGAGATTCACAATCCCGAAACCATTTGGTAAAGGAGGGGAAAAATAATGAACGGAAAAATCATTAAAGATGCCCTGATCCTTTTCGTGATCACAGTGATCGCAGGTCTTGGTCTGGGTGCTGTATATGGTGTGACAAAAGTCCCGATCGAAAAAGCAAATTATAATATTCAGCAGAATGCTTACCGTACTGTATTTCCGGATGCAGATTCTTTTGAGGATATGGAAGGCTTTGATTCTGCAAAGGCAACAGAGGCAGCTGTGGCAGCAGGATATGCGGATGACACAATTGAGAATTGTGTGATTGCTGTAGATGCAAGCGGTAATGAACTTGGATATGTTATTTCAGCAACAGATCCAAACAGTTACGGCGGTGATGTGACATTATCTATTGGTGTAACAAATGACGGAACATTAAATGGTTATTCCATCACAACCATCAATGATACTGCCGGTCTTGGTATGAAAGCAAAAGAAGATTCATTTTCTTCACAGTTTGCAGGAAAACAGGTAGAGTCATTTGAAGTTACAAAAACTGGTGCAACTTCTGATAACCAGATCGATGCGATCAGTGGTGCTACGATCACATCAAATGCTGTTACAAATGCAGTCAATGCAGGTCTGGCTTATTACAGAACGCTTGCACAATAACAGGAGGGGATCTTTTAAATGAATAAGTGTGTAGAACGTATTATAAACGGTATCGTGAAAGAGAACCCTACCTTCGTTATGTTGATCGGTATGTGCCCGACCCTGGCTGTTACAACATCAGCTATTAACGGTATTGGTATGGGACTTTCCACGACACTCGTACTTGTATTTTCAAACCTTTTAATTTCACTGCTCCGCAAGATCATTCCGGACAGTGCACGTGTACCGGCATTCATCGTTGTCGTTGCATCTCTGGTAACTATTGTTCAGTTCTTATTGGAAGGTTATGTACCTTCCCTGTATTCAGCGCTTGGTATTTACATTCCGCTGATCGTAGTAAACTGTATCATTCTTGGCCGTGCTGAGAGTTATGCATCCAAAAACCCGGTTCTTCCGTCCATCTTCGATGGTATCGGTATGGGACTTGGATTTACCGTAGGTCTGACATGTATCGGTGCGGTTCGTGAGATCCTTGGATCCGGACAGATTTTCGGTTTCCAGCTTCTTCCGTTAGCTGACGCAACTGCCGGAAAAGCAGGTTATACACCGATCACAATTTTCGTGCTTGCTCCTGGCGCATTCTTCGTATTGGCTATGCTGATTGCGATCCAGAATGCATACCGTGAAGCAAAACGTAAAAAAGGTATTGCAGTGAAAGAAAGAACAGGATGCTTTGATGGTGACTGTGCAGCTTGTACAAGCGGAAGCTGTGAAGGCAAAGTGTTCACTGCAGGAACAGATGAGAAAGAATAAGGAGGAAAGGTTCAGATGAAAGAAGTATTACTTATCGCAATCGGCTCTGCCATTGTAAATAACGTTGTCCTGAGCCAGTTCCTTGGCTTATGTCCGTTTTTTGGTGTATCCAAAAAGGTAAATACTGCAGCCGGAATGGGTGCCGCAGTTATCTTCGTTATTACAATTGCATCTTTTATCACTGGTGTATTGGATAAATTTATCCTACAGCAGTTTGATATTACGTATTTGAGAACAATCGTATTTATTTTGGTTATCGCTGCATTGGTTCAGTTCGTAGAAATGTTTATGAAGAAATCAATGCCGCCACTGTACAATGCACTTGGTATTTACCTGCCACTGATCACTACAAACTGTGCCGTTCTTGGTGTGGCTTTGAACAATGTTCAGTATGGTTATAATATCGCAGTAGGTACAGTAAACGGTTTTGCAACAGCAGTTGGATTTACCATTTCAATTGTCATTATGGCTGGTATCCGTGAAAAGATTGAGTACAATGATATCCCAACACCTTTCAAAGGTTCTGCGATCATCCTTGTGACAGCAGGTCTGATGTCAATTGCATTTATGGGATTTTCCGGTGTCATTTAGGAGGGTATACAGATGAGTGTTTCAGCAATTATTCTTGCCGCTGTTGTAGTCGGCGGAACAGGTATTGTCATTGGTATTATCCTTGGGATTGCCGGTGAGAAATTCAAAGTAGAAGTAGACCCGAAAGAGGAAGAAGTATTAGCATCTCTTCCGGGAAATAACTGTGGTGGCTGTGGTTTCGCCGGATGTTCCGGTCTGGCTGCAGCGATTGCAAAGGGCGAAGCAGAAGTTGGTTCCTGTCCGGTTGGTGGTGCTCCGGTAGCAGCAAAGATCGGCGCAATCATGGGACAGGAAGTTGGCGAGTCTGTTCGTGAAGTTGCATTTGTAAAATGTGCAGGAACATGTGACAATGCAAATACAGATTATGAGTACTACGGAGTAGAGGACTGCTCCATGATGGCTTTTGTACCAAACGGTGGTCCGAAAAAATGTAATTTCGGATGTCTTGGATTTGGTGAGTGTGTGAAAGCTTGTCCATTTGATGCAATCCACATCAAAAATGGCGTTGCTGTAGTCGACAAAGAGCAGTGTAAAGCCTGTGGTAAATGTATCAAAGCCTGCCCGAAGAACTTAATCGAGCTTGTACCGTATGATGCAAAACATGCAGTACAGTGTAGTTCCCAGGATAAAGGTAAACAGGTTATGACTGCTTGTAAAGTTGGTTGTATCGGATGTAAGATGTGCGAGAGAGTCTGCGAGTCAGGTGCTGTTACTGTTGAGAACAACATCGCACATATTGATCAGACAAAATGTATCGGATGCGGCGCATGTGCTGAGAAGTGTCCGAAGAAGATCATCACAGGTAGAGAAGTTACTGCTTAATCGATCAGAACTTCATAATAGTAAAATGGAATGCTGCCCTGAATTTTTTCAGGGCAGCAGCTTTGAGGAATAAAAACTTTTCGCAATAAAATTGCCAGAATTTAAGCAGAA
>CAVEOS010000097.1:0-7623 GCA_963617435.1 Lachnospiraceae bacterium | reverse complement strand
CCACTACTAGGGTGGATTAGGGACTTTCACCCGTTAGAAACGTGCGCCGCAAGGTGCACTTAAAAGGGATAATACATTCATGTCATGTATTATCCCCTCTTCTCACTTTTATTTCTTTATAATCGTACCTGTCTGACCAGCCATAGCTGCTTCGATACTCCCCAGTCTCGTAATCAGCACCTGACGTGTCGCATAATCACTGATGAAAGAGAGTGCCGTCTCTATCTTCGGCTGCATGGTTCCCTCGCCAAATTCTCTCTCTGCCATATATTTCTGTGCCTGTGCACAGGTCATTTCTCGGATTGGCTCCTGCTTATCTGTGCCATAATTCTTATATACACATTCCTCTCCGGTAAGGATGATCAGCATATCTGCTTCTACCCCATCGGCAAGAAGACCTGCGATCAGATCTTTCTCAATGACTGCGCTGGCACCTTTTAGGGTGGTGCCCTGCTCCAGTACCGGAATTCCGCCTCCGCCGGCTGCGATAACTACCTGATCAGCATCCATCAGGGCATTGACAGCATCAATTTCTACAATCTGCATTGGATTCGGTGCCGCAACAATTCTGCGGTAACCATTTTCTGTCTTTACAACATGGTTTCCCTTCTTTTCTTCCTCCTCTGCTTCTTCCTCTGTCATAACACGACCGATGATCTTGCTCGGCTTATAAAAAGCTTCATCATAAGGATCCACGATAACTTGTGTCAAAATCGTAGATACGGTACGGTATACTCCACGGTTCATCAGTTCTGTACGGATCGCGTTCTGCAGATCATACCCGATATATCCCTGACTCATGGCAGAACAGACAGACATTGGTGTAGCTGTGTACTCTGTATATAACCTGTGGAACTCGGACATTGCAGTATGGATCATTCCAACCTGCGGTCCATTACTGTGTGTGATAACCACCTGACAATCGTCCTGTATCAAATCTGCTATTGCTTTCGCAGCGCGGCGTGTCGCCTCTTTCTGCTCCGGAAGCGTTGTGCCCAGTGCGTCATGTCCAAGTGCAATTGCAATTCTTTTTTTCTTCATCTCAACTGCCTCCAATACTCGTAAAAGTCCGTTTTGTTCATTTTATCACAAGATAGGGGTAGCGTAAAGCAAAAATGGAAAAACGCATTGAAAAAACGCATTGAAGGACCAGATTAAGAATGTCTGTGGCATTCTTGCTGCGAGATGTACGTCATGCAAGGCATGACATATTTCATTTGTGCATTTTTGCAATCTGGTTTCAATGCGTTCTATTTTACAGCGTTTCACAATCATTCTGAGCTATGTCCGAATTATCGTTTTTCTCTTACAATTTTATTTCATGCTGTTAAAAAATTCCTCGATACTGCTGTTTCCATTGCCGCTGCTGCTGTTGCTGTCACCGTAACCCGGAATGGTCTGTGTGCCGGACTGGCTGCTGTTCTGGTTTGTTGTAGTAGACTGCTGCTCAGAAGCATTGTCCAGTGTAACTTCCAGTGTTTTTTCCTCATAACCTTTGCCATCACTGTTTCTCTGGATTGTGATCTCAACGGTCTCACCTGCTTTGTAATACTGCAGTTGCTCTTTTAACTGAGAAATAGATGTAATGGTTGTATTGTCAAGTTTTGTGATAATGTCACCTCTCTGGATGCCGGCATTTGCAGCTGCGCCGCCATCTGTGGTTCCGCTGACATATACACCTTCCGGAACATTGTATTTCTCTGCCTCATCAGAAGATACATCCTGTCCGGTAATATTTAAAAATCCGTAATCGCTGGTCAGTTTATCTCTTGTCTCCTGATTCATCAGGTTTTCAATGATACCCTGTGCCGTTGCCATCGGGATTGCAAATCCCATGCCTTCCACTTCATCGCTGGCATATTTTGCACTGTTGATACCGATAACTTCACCTTTCATATTAAATAGAGCACCGCCACTGTTACCAGGGTTGATGGCTGCATCTGTCTGCATCAGAGTAGCAGTTGTGTCATCAATCGTAACCTCACGGTCTAAGGCACTTATGACACCGGAAGTAACGGACTGTCCAAAACCAAGTGCATTACCGATAGCAACAACCTGATCACCAACTTCCATCTGTGTGGAATCACCCAGTGTTGCAATAGAAATGCTGTTTAATACGTCCTCACTGATATCGGAAAGCTGGATTGCGATAACAGCCAGATCGTTGTCAGAATCTGTTCCTTTGATCTTCGCATCAAATACTGCATCCTTATCATCATTAAAGCATACAGTCAGGGATTCTGCACCGGAAACCACATGATTGTTTGTAGCGATCAAAAGTTCTGTATCATTTTTTCCAATGATAACACCGGAACCGCTTCCTGTACTCTGCTGCTGCAGGGTTCCAAACATGGTCTGTACTTCCTGTACACTCTTGTTTGTGATCGCTACAACAGAAGATTTACACTGTGCTGCAATCTCAGATACCGTATAAGTTCCATCAGAAGAACTGGATGAGCTGCTGCTCTTGCTGCTGGAGCTTGTGCTCAGTTTTGCTGCATTTGTCTCTACATTCGTACTTGCTGTTGTTTTTACTGCATTTTTTCCGATCA
Source organism: Lachnospiraceae bacterium (assembly GCA_963617435.1). Classification (GTDB taxonomy): domain Bacteria; phylum Bacillota; class Clostridia; order Lachnospirales; family Lachnospiraceae; genus Eubacterium_I. The sequence continues at coordinate 5,071 of CAVEOS010000097.1, read as the reverse complement.
TAAATGATCCTAGTACCATACCACCGGAAATCACTCCAAAAAGGATTGCACAGCAGATTACTTTTGCATATACATTCATGCTGCGTTTGTGTCTTCTCTTCTGCTGCGGAGTCTCCTGATAATTATTCTGATGGCCACCACCTTCATGATCCTGTTTCTGATGATTCTGAATGTAGGAATATCGATACTGGGAAGCACCTTCCGTTCCCTTGATATGATTGTCGGAAGCTGACTCTGTAGATTCTGCTTTTGCAGTTCCCTGCGCTGTTTCCGCATTTTCTGCTTTCGGAGCTTCCGTTTCTGCATTTACAGTTTTCGGTTGCTCAGCTGCAGATTGAGATGCTGCTACCGCTTTCTGTTCCGGCTCGCCATCCTGCGGCGGCGTCACAAAATCAGATTCCTCAAACATCTCTTCTGTTGCCTTGTTCTCAGCGGCCTCCTCTGTCGTATTTTTTACATTCTCTATATTGCTCTCATTTTTAACTTCTGATTCATTATTTTCTGTGTTCATTTTGTTTTCTTCATTCTCAAGCATTTCTCTTTGCCTCCTCATCTTTGATGAGTATATCATATATGAAGATTGTAGTAAAATTTTGTTAATATTGTGAAAGAACTGTGAAATACGCTTTTACAGTTCACTCATCACATGCATTCAGGTAATGATCATGCTTGCATGAGGAATTACCTGGATGCTTAGTGATGAAGGGAGCGCCTTTTTATGAGCAAAAATAGTAGCGAAGCTACGGGAAAGCCCGAAAGGGCGTTTTTGCGAATGGCGCGGGTGAACTGTAGAATTACTTTCTTTTATATACAATAGTCACTCCAGCTGCTGTCATTTACCCGGATGCAGCTGTTTCGGATCAGAAGCTGTCCTTCCAGTTCCATCTTCACCGCGGAACGATGTCCGCCCCGCAGATGATCCAGAAGCAGGTACATGGCAAATTTTCCCATCTCATCCCTTGGCAGACGCACCGTTGTCAGCATCGGTTTCGTATCCTGCGCTGCCTCGATATCATCATTTCCGATAATGGATGGCGTATATCCGCATTTTTTATTATTTGCCATGCATTTTAACATACCCACCGCGGAAATATCGTTGGCACAGTAAATGGCCGTCGGACGTTCCTCTGACTCCAGCAGACGCTCCATCATTTTGAAACCTTCCACTTCCGTCTGTCTTGTCTTCATGATGAATTCCGGCTCTACTTCGATCCCATGCTCGCGCAGCGTTTGCAAATAGCCCTGATAACGCGCATTGGTTCCGCAGGCGCCCACATACCCGATTTTCTGATGTCCCAGACCAATCAGATATTCCACTGCCATCTGCGCGATCTTGCGCCCGTCACAGACCACCTCATCTGTGATTCCACTCATGGCATTACGATTCACGCACACAACACTGTGATAATACTGCTTCATTTCCAACAGAGCCTCTTTGTTGCATTTTCCGATCACCACCAGACCGTCTGCTTTTCCTTCAGCTTCTTCATGCATCTGCTCCACGATCGTCTTGATGCTTTCCTGGGCGCAGCGCTTGTCATCGGAAAAAACAGACCGATACCAGATATTTGCCAGAATACAGTTGCTTTTGTGGATCTCCGTCTCGATCACACGCAGTAGTGCGTCAAAAAACGGATCCACGTTTGCGCCATCGGTACGTGTGATCAGTACATTAATGTAATATGTTTTCTCTGTCTTTTCGTTTTTTCCCTGTTTCAGACGGCGGGCTGCCTCATTCGGAACATAATTCAGTTCCATGGCCGCTTTTCGAATGCGCTCCCGAACCTCCGGGGAAGAGCAGTTATAATCCGGATTGTTCAGGACACGGGATACCGTCGCCGGAGAAACATTTGCCCGTTTTGCAATTTCTTTGATCGACATATCATTTCTTCCTCATTATCTATATCATCCAGTATAATATACAAACAGGATGTAAAACCACCTTTTCTTGTAATTTTACATCCTGATCATAAAATTATGCTTCGTATACGATTTCGTCCTTTGTCGGCGTGCTATCCACGATCGTAAACGCATGTAACACCGGATTCTCAGCATCCATCAGAGACAAGATCAGATAAGACGCAGTGCTGTCATAAGCCAGACGGATATCTTCCTGGGATGGACGCGCCGGTGTCTCCGGATGAGAGTGCCAGTTTCCCAGCGGTGTCAGTCCGTTGGCACGCATGTCCTTGATGGCTTTCAGCTGTTCCTTCGGATCCATGGAAAAATGCTCGTTGGTGTGATCGATATTGGTCAGATAATACACTTTTTTTACGATACGGACATCACCATCTTTTATGCCGGCCAGCAGTCCACAGCTCTCCTCCGGCAGATGTTCGTTCGCCCAGTCCACCATCGTATCAAAATCACTCTGTGCTAATTTGATCTGCATTTAAATTCCCTCACATTCTGCCTGTTCGTAATCAATTAATTTTGTGATGGTCGGATGATCGCCACAAACCGGACAGTTGCATGTATTTTTCGGTAATTTGATCTTGCGGAATTCCATATCCAGCGCATCGTAAGTCAGAAGGCTTCCGGTCAGGAGTTTGCCCTGTCCCAGAATGTACTTAATGGCTTCCATGGCCTGCAGGCTTCCGATGACACCGCCCATAGCTCCAATGACACCTGCCTGTTTACAGGTCGGTACGGCATCCTTTGGCGGCGGATTTTTGAATACACAACGGTAGCACGGACCTTCTCCCGGTACATAGGTCATAAGCTGACCTTTGAAACGGATGATTCCTGCATGGGAAAATGGTTTTTTCGCCATTACGCAGGCATCGTTGATCAAAAATTTTGCCGGGAAATTGTCTGTTCCGTCAATAATAAAATCATAATCCTTGATCAGATCCATAATATTTTCAGAAGTTACAAAAGTACGATAGGTAATCACATTTACATCTGGGTTCAGATGATTCATGGTCTCTTTTGCAGACTGTACTTTTGCTTTTCCCAGATCATCGGTACTGTGGATGATCTGTCTCTGCAGATTGGAGAGATCTACCTCATCCGCATCTGCGATACCGATGGTTCCCACACCGGCTGCTGCCAGATACATGGCACATGGTGCACCAAGTCCGCCGGCTCCGATGATCAGAACCTTTGCGTTCAACAGTTTTTTCTGTCCTTTGGCGCCTACTTCCTTCAAAATGATATGACGGGAGTAACGCTCAAGCTGCTCGTTACTGAATGCCATTATTTTCCACCTCCCATGAAGTAGATGAACTCAACGACATCGCCGTCTTTTAATGTGGTAGATTCAAAAGCGCCCTGATCTACAAATTCATCGTTCAGAGAAACGGTTACATACTCCGGTGTCTCTACGTTTTCCAGTGCGATCAGTTCTTTGACGGTCAGTCCCTCTTTGTATTCTTTGTTTTCTCCTGCTACGTTTAATTTCATGTTTTTGTCCTCACTTTTTCACAACTTTTATTTTTACAGCTGAACTACTGCTATTTTTTATGACATTTGTCTTTATAGCTCAATTGCTGCTATTTTTTGTGTTTTTCTTTGCAGCTTATGTACTGCTTTTTTATTTCTCTGCGGCTTCTGCCACAGCTTCTTCCAGCTCTGCTTTTTTCACTACGCCGTGTAACCGTTTCACTTCTGCTCCGTTTTTGAAAAAAATGAGCGTCGGGGTGGATGCTACCTCGTATTTTTCTGCCAGATCTCTGTCATAAGCAATGTTTACTTTTCCCACATACACATTGTCGTGTGCTTCTTCCAGATCTGCAAGCAACGGGGAAATCCGTTTACACGGAACGCAGCTGTCAGAATAAAAATCTGCGACGGCCACGCCTTCTACCTGTAAAATCTTTGTATCAAAATTATCCTGACTGATTCGTTCTGCCATTTTCTTACTCCTCCACTTTTTTCACAAAAAGTGTATAAGTGCCATCTTCATTATCCAGTAATTTCAGGATCTGATGACCTTCCTCTTTGATGCTGCGCGGCACGTTCTGTACCGGCTCGCCGTCATTCATGCGGACTGCAAGGATTTCTCCGTCGTCCAGCTCCTCTAATGCCACTTTTGCTTTTACAAATGTTACCGGGCATACCACATCTGTGATATCTACCTGATCGTCAAACTGTATCTCACTCATTTTCATATGCCTCCCTGATTGCCTGTTCAAATTTGTCTGCGCCGACACGGTCTATAGTGAATTTAAAACGTTCGCCTGCATTTGCATGGTCTGCAAAGAAATCGATGGCTGCGTCACAGACTTTCATTAATTTGTCATGATCCTCGATAAATGGAATAATCACGTTTCCTTTATGTACGTGATTTCCAAACGTTCCACCGAAGGATACGATATATCCGTGTGTCTCTTCGTATGCACTGGTCGGACATGATTTTGTGCATCGTCCGCAGTAATTACATTTGGACTCATCCACGGTGATCTTGCCGTCTTTCATCGTAATCGCCTCGGTACGACAGGCTTTCACACAGACACCACACTGAATACATGCATCCGGAATCCAGTTTATGCGGATCGCGCCTTTGATTCCTACATCGTTTTCTTCTGCTTTTAAGCAGTTGTTCTGACATCCGGTGACACCGAATTTGAATTTATGCGGCAGATCGTGACCAAAATATCTTGCATCCAGCTCCTGTGCCAGTTCGTATGTATCGATACATCCGCTCGGACAGACCGCTGCGCCCTGACAGGCTGTCACGGTACGGACACGCGGTCCGCAGACACCCGGAACAACGCCGCCTTTTGCCAATGCATCTTTTACTTCGTCAATCTGCTCTAATTTAATAAATGGAATCTCCACACCCTGACGTGAAGTGAGATGTACATATCCTTTTCCGTAAGTCTCTGCAACTTCTGAAACCACTGCCAGCTGTTTTGCAGTCAGGGTTCCACCAACCACACGGATTCTCAGGGAAAAATTGTTTTTCTGTTTCTGGCGCATAAAACCGCCTTTTTTTAAAGTTGCGTAATCAACTGCCATGCTATTTCTCCTTTTTCATGAAATAGTCTCTCGGAATCTCTAAGCCTGTATTTCTGCGGCTTCTGAGATTCCATTTTTATTTTTTCTCCACCTTTTTTCAAAAAAGTCC
>CAVEOS010000096.1:0-7911 GCA_963617435.1 Lachnospiraceae bacterium | reverse complement strand
TTCTGTTCAATGTAATTGATCGCTTCCTTGATATAATAATCGCTCATTTTACTGTTGGATACCAGTTGCGCGGAATGTGCTGACTGAATCAGGTAATCCAGAAACAGATACAAATGTCCGATCAGATGAAACGGTGATTCTTTTGGGTGATGACTGATATACATCAGTTCTTCTGCCAGTTTATCTCGAAGTTCTTTATTGTGCGGATGATAAATTGGTTTATTTTTGGAAAAATCCGTCATAGTCAATGCCTCTGTAATCCGCAATCCGTCGAATTCCACCCAGATGTATTCCCACGGCACATTTGAATCAGCAATGTAGGTTGTAACCTGTCCCGGAAAGATCATAAATCCCTGTCCGCTGCGAATCTGATAGGTCTGCGTAATACCTTTCATATCATCTGCCAGCAGGGTCCCTGTTCCGGAGAGAATGTAATGAAACAGATAGTGATTGCGGGCAGCCGGACCAAAAGAATGTCCAGGATCGCATTTTTCGTAGCCATACTGATACAGGCACAAGTCTATAAAATTTTCATTTGGAAAAATATGAAATAAAATATCGGACATGGGAAGCTCCTTTCCTTTACATTGCAATTGTAACGGCATTTTTAAAGCAGCAATAGCTAAGGGATAAATCGTTCATTGAATTCGTTTAAAAATAGAAATATCTAAAAATATACCATTATGCGACGCACATGTTGATTATAGCACAATAAAACGCATAATGATATAAAAAATGAAAAATACAGATATTCTAGGTCGCATTTTGAGATGTTACAATCATTTTAACAGAAAAAAACAAGAAAGGAAGCAGAAAATATGGCGAAAAAGAAACTGATCTGCGGACTGGCAGCCCTTCTTCTGGCAGGATGCGGGCTGACCGGCCTGACAGGATGCGGGAAACAGGAGACAGCGGCAGGTAAGACCGAGATTGAAATTGTTTCTTACAAAAAAGAAGCAGTAGATACATTTAATGAGATTGCAGAAAAATTTAATGAAACGCATGATGACATTCATCTGACCATTGACTCTCCGAACGAAGCAATGACGATTTTGAAAACACGTTTTATCCGGGAAGATTATCCGGATATCATTGTCATCGGTGGTGACATGGATTATTCCAATTTTTTAGATTCGGATCTTTTTGCGGACATTTCAGATCTGGATGTGCTCAGCGAAACAAAATCCTCCTATCTGGATATGGATAAACAGCTGGAATTTATCCCACAGGATGGGACATACGCGCTGCCATATGTCGCAAACGCGGCAGGTATCCTTTACAACAAAGATATGTTTCAAGAACATGGATGGGAAGTGCCTCAGACCTGGAGTGAATTTACAGCACTTTGTGATCAGATTCAGAGTGAGGGCCTTCAGCCGTTATATTTCGGATTTAAAGATACCTGGACCTGTCTGGCTCCATGGAATGCGCTGGCTGTCAGCCTGGCAGATCCGCAGCTTTGCAGTGAAGTAAATAATGGAACGACAACTTTTACAAAGGGGTATGATGAAACTGCAGAAAAGATAAAAGCGCTGCTTGCCTATGGAGAAGCGAACCCGACTGCATACGGATATAACGATGCGTGTACAGCATTTGCCCGTGGTCAGTCTGCCATGTATACCATTGGAAGTTATGCAATTCCACAGATCAAATCCGTTAATCCGGATATGAACATTGGTACATTTACCTTCCCGGCAAATGAGGACGAAGCAGATAATGTATTAAACTCCGGCATTGATGTACAGTTTTGCGTCATGAAAGCCTGCAAAAACAAAGAGGCAGCCTACGAGGTACTGCGTTTCCTGTATGAGGACGATATGATCCGTACTTATCTGGACGAACAGGGCGGCATTGCATGCAAACAGGGGGATTTTCCACTTTCTTCCGAACTGGAAGGGGTACACTCTTATATTGAATCTGATCGTATGGCTGACTTCCAGGATCATCACTATCCAAGTGAGATGAGTGTGGATGCCATGATTCAGACATATCTGCTGGATGACAGCGCGGATGCGAAAAAAACTTTCCTGAACAAATTTGCTAAAGACTGGAAACGGTACAATCGGGATCTGATCTGGAAAGTGCAGCAATATAATGAAAAAAAATGAGACATCGGAGGAGACGAAATGAAATCAAAAATGACAAATCGGAATAAAACATTCTGGATCATCGCAATTCTGGTCATTGCACTGTTTTTTACATTCAATACCCTTCCGATGATCAAAGGTGTGATTTACAGTTTTACCAATTATAAAGGATATGGTTCTTATGACGTGGTTGGATGGCGCAATTATGCAGATCTGTTTACCGATGAGAGAGTCGGAAAAAGTTATCTGTTTACTTTTAAATATGCCATCGCCGGAACCATCCTTGTCAATGTGTTAAGTCTGCTTCTGGCACTAGGATTAAACAGCAATATCAAGGGAAAAAGCGCACTGCGTGGTATTTACTTTGTACCGAATATCCTTGGCGGATTGGTGGTCGGCTATATTTTCAGCTTTATCTTTACATACATTCTTCCAACTATCGGAAGTGTCTGCCACATTTCCTTTCTGGAAAACAGTATTCTTGCCAGTGAAAAATATGCATGGATTGCGGTATTGATCGTTGGTGTATGGCAGGCTGTAGCCATGAATACCATCATTTATATTTCAGGATTACAGACCGTTCCGGAGGATGTGTATGAGGCAAGTATGCTTGATGGTGCAAACAAATGGACGGAATTCTGGAAAATTACATTTCCACTGATCATGCCCTTTGTATCCATTAATCTGGTACTCAGCACAAAAAACTTCCTGATGGTATTTGACCAGATCGTATCCCTGACCCAGGGCGGTCCTGCACAGAGTACCGAATCGATTTCTTATCTGATCTACAAAAATGGTATGTCCGGCGGACAGTTCGGATTCCAGAGCGCAAATGCAGTATTGTTTTTCATCGTGATCGTGGCGATCTCTGTTTTCCAGCTACGGTTTACCAATAAGAAGGAGGAACAGTTATAATGGAAAAAGGACATAAAACAAATAAAGTTTTAACGGTACTTCTGATCATTGGAACCGTGACGGTATTTTTTCCGTTATATATGGCAGTGATCATTGCTTTCAAAAAACCAAGTGAAATGACAAATGATGTGGCAGGTGCACTTTCTCTGCCAAAAAGCTGGAGCTTTGCCAACTTTACAGAGGCTATGCAGGTGACGGATTTCTGGCATTCTCTTGGCAACAGTTTACTCATCACACTTGTGACAATTGTACTGGCGATTCTGATCCATTCCATTGCCGGATATGTGATCGGACGTGGTATGCGCAAGATCAAAGGATTTAAATTTATTTATTTTTATATTGTCAGTGGTATGTTTGTGCCATTTTCCATCCTGATGATGCCGCTGGTAAAACAGACTGCTCAGATGGGGATTGGAAATCGTTTTGGTGTCATTCTGCTGTATCTGGTATTTTATATGCCAATGAATGTGCTTTTGTACAGCGGATATCTGAAAAATATTCCGGAAGCACTGGAAGAAGCGGCAAATATTGACGGAGCCAATGCCTGGACAACGTACTGGCGGATTATTTTCCCGATGATGAAGCCGATGCATGCTACGGTTGCAATCCTGACCGCACTTGGCACCTGGAATGATGTAATGACACCACTGGTCATCATGTCCGGAACCGGTCAGAATACGCTGCCGCTGGCGCAGTTAAATTTCCAGAGCCAGTTTGGAACCAATTATAACCTTGCCTTTGCTTCCTATATTCTGGCTTTGATCCCGATTTTGATTTTCTATGTCATTTGTCAGAAACAGATATTAAATGGTGTGGCAAACGGTGCAGTAAAATAGTATAATAAAAAGCAAGTAAGATTCAGGCTCAGTGAATTATAAGTTCTGTGTAAATGCCTGACAAATAGAAAAGTGTAAATAATGAGGAGGAACCGTGAATGGCAATTATTTTTGATGCAAACCGAAAAATATTTACAATTCATACAAAACATACAACTTATCAGATGCAGGCGGATGCAAAAGGTTACCTGCTGCACTTATATTATGGAGCGCGGACAAAGGGAACGATGGATTATCTGTTATGCTATGCGGATCACGGTTTTTCCGGAAATCCATATGTGGCAGGAGCGGACCGCATCTATTCGCTGGATGCGCTGCCGCAGGAGTATCCATCTCTTGGAACCGGTGATTATCGCGGCGTTGCGCTGAATATCGCAAATGCAGACGGAACAGAGTGCTGTGATCCGACCTTTGACCACTATAAAGTTACAAAAGGAAAATATCATCTGAACGGACTCCCGGATGTCTGGGCAGCGAATGACGAAGCAGAAACGCTGGAAATCGTGTTAAAAGATGAACTGACACAGGTAGAAGTGCATTTGCTTTATGGTGTACTGGAAGATGCAGATATCATTACCAGAAGTGTAATTATTAAAAATGCAGGTACAGAAACAATTACTGTGAAAAAAGCATTATCCGCATGCCTTGATTTTGTACAGGGAGACTACGATGCCATCAGTTTTTACGGCAGACATGCCATGGAGCGCAATCCGGAGCGTGTTCCGGTGGGACATGGTATCTATCGGATTGGAAGCCGGCGTGGCAGTTCCAGTCATCAGTATAACCCGGGTGTGATCCTGGCAGACCGTACTGCAACAGAAGATGCTGGAAACTGCTATGGCATGCTTTTTATGTACAGTGGAAATTTTGTCTGCGAGGCAGAACGCGATCAGTTTAATCAGACCCGTTTTCAGATGGGACTTGGAGACGAACTTTTTGCTTATCCGGTGGCAGCAGGCATTGAATTTACGACACCGGAAGTGATCATGACATATTCGGATCAGGGATTTTCTAAACTGTCCCGTCGGTACCATAACTGCATTTTAAATCACGTATGTAAGGGAAAACAGGTACATACAAATCGTCCGATTCTGATCAACAGCTGGGAAGCAGCTTACTTTGATTTTAATGGTGATACGATCGTGGATTTGGCAAAACAGGCTGCAGAACTTGGCATTGATATGGTGGTCATGGATGATGGCTGGTTCGGAAAACGAAATGACGATAATTCCTCTCTGGGTGACTGGTTTGTCAATGAAGAAAAATTAGGCGGTACATTAGGACAGCTGATTGAACGTGTCAATGCGCAGGGTGTGAAATTTGGTATCTGGATCGAGCCTGAGATGGTCAATGAAGACAGTGATCTGTACCGGGCGCATCCGGACTGGGCACTGACGATTCCGGGCCGGGCGCCGATCCGTTCCAGAAATCAGTTGTTACTTGATTTTTCCAGAAAAGAAGTGCGGGAAGAAATTTTAAAACGCATCTGTGCAATTCTGGATCAGGGAAATATCGAATATATCAAGTGGGATATGAACCGCAGCATGTCCGATGTGTATGCCGGAAATGTGCCGTATGATTATGTGCTTGGATTATATGATTTTCTGGAAAAACTGATCAGCCGTTATCCGGATATTCTGATCGAGGGCTGCAGCGGCGGCGGCGGACGTTTTGATGCAGGTATGATGTATTACACACCACAGATCTGGTGCAGTGACAATACCGATGCCATTAATCGAACACGGATTCAGTATGGTACTTCTTTCTTCTATCCGACGGCAGTGGTTGGTTCCCATGTGTCTGCAGTACCGAATCATCAGACCGGAAGAATCACAAGCCTGAATACCAGAAGTGTAGTGGCTATGGCAGGTACTTTTGGCTATGAGATGAATCCTGCTTTACTAAGCTGTGAAGAAAAAGAGGAAATCCGTACACAGCTTGCAGATTATCGCAGACATCAGGAACTGATCCGTGAGGGAGAGTATTACCGTTTGTCTAATCCGTTTAAAGACGAAGTGGCTGCATGGATGAGTGTCGCAAAGGATCAGTCACAGGCATTGGTCAGTGTGGTACGTCTGTCTGCAGAGGGCAATCCGTTTGGCACCTATGTGAAACTGAAAGGATTAAATCCAGAGGCGGTTTACGAAGAAGAAAGCACCGGACGGAACTATTATGGTATGGCATTGATGGCAGCAGGTATACTGCTTCCTATGGCTTCAAGCGAATATGAAGCATATCAGTTTTCCTTTAAAAAAGTTGACGAATTTTGTATCTGAAAAACATTTTGTAGTTTCCACAATTTGTGTTAAAATAGTACATAGTGTTTGAGAGAAAGGAATGAGAGAAGTAATATGAAATCTGTCATCATCTATGCGTCTACGCATCATGGAAATACAAAAAAAGTAGTGGAAACGATTGCGAAGGAATGTGACGTGGAACTGGTGGATGCAACGAAAGTACCGGAAAAAGATTTATCCGGTTATGAAGCCATCGGTTTTGCATCCGGAATCTATGCATCCAAATTTCATCAGTCCGTATTGAATTTTGCATCCGTCAATCTGCCGGAGGATAAAAAGATTTTTTATATCTGTACTTATGGCGCAAAAGGCTCCTATAAATCCATTGAAAAGGTAACTGCCGGAAGAAATGCAACATTGCTTGGAACTTTCGGTTGCAAGGGATTTAATACCTTTGGACCGTTTAAGCTGATCGGTGGAACCGGAAAGGGATGTCCGACAGAAAGTGATCTGCAGGCAGCAGTTGAATTTTATAAAGGACTGGAATAAAGGGAATTATTCACGAGTGTCAAAAAAATAAAAAGACGAATATGGTTCATACGAATGAGTGAAAACTGATAAAAATGAATCAGATATGAAAAATGCCTTGCTGACAAATGACAGGTCAGCAGGGCATTTTTAAACTATGAAGAAAAGTCTGTAAATAAGATACTTCTAAGTTTTTTCGTTGATAAGAAATCTATTAATCTCTTGGCGGCTGCTCATCAAATCTGTGTTCGCCAAAGTAATATTCTGCATCATGTTCATTAATTTCCCTGTAAACTTTACACGGAGCACCAAATGCGATGACATTTGCAGGGATGTCTTTCGTTACAACAGAACCTGCGCCGATGACAGAATTTTCTCCAATGGTAACACCCGGAAGTACGGTCACATTTCCGCCAAGCCATACATTATCTCCAATCGTGATTGGGAAGGAGTACATACCGTCCATGCGGTGTGATGGATGAATCGGATGTCCTGTGGTGCATAAAGTAACGTTTGGACCGATCAGTACATTTTTTCCAATGGTAATTTTCCAGTCATCAATCAGTGTCAGATTCATGTTGGCATAAGTACCGGAACCGATGGATACATATTTGCCGACGGTGACGGTCAGTGGCGAATTGAACCATACATTTTCCCCTACCTCACCGAAAATATCGTGTAGCAGAGCTTCCCGTTCTTTCATAGCTTCCGGCGGCAGTTCATTGAATTTACGCACCAGTGTCTTGCATTTCGCCTGAAGCGCCATGTTTTCATCATCATCTTCCCAGATATAGCCCTGTTTCATACGTTCTGTTTCTGTCATTTTTGTTTTCCTCCAATACATAGATCAACATATGTTGTTATGGAAAATTATAGCATACGCAAAAAGAACACACAACATAGTTTACAATGGTTATAATTGGTTATATAATAAAATACAAATATGTTTGGTCGTAGTTCAGATGGGAATGAAAGGACGAATAAGCAATTTAAAGCTATTCGTTCGTTTATTGTTGCACATCCGTTGAATACTGATCGACATTCTGAATTCGGATATAGTGGTAAACGGAAATGTATTGACATTATATTAGTTTTATCAGGCATTGATAATGCATTTGCAAATTATGATAGACCCAATGCAGATTTTTATTTGAGCTATTATGACGATGATGCAAAGTGTGTATATAAAAATGAAGGGCATGATTATTCTGAAATTTATTTTACAGTTTATTATAATGTGGAAAGGATGCTGGAATTTGAAAAGTATTTATCCAAGATTCGTAAAAAAGATTTAGGTAAATACTCCAT
>CAVEOS010000095.1:0-8282 GCA_963617435.1 Lachnospiraceae bacterium | reverse complement strand
GAGTCAGGAATACCTGTTTATTTACCCGTTCAAATAACTGATATCCGAGTTCACTTTCCAGCGAAGATATATGATGTGTCACTGTCGGCTGCGATATATATAAAAGTTTTGCCGTTTTGGTAAAATTCAGTGTCTCGGCAGCACTGATAAAACATTCGATCTGTATGGAATTCATAACTTTCTCCCTTCATCTTATAGATATCTTCTATTGATTATAGCCTCTTTCTATTTGAATATCTATAGAAAAATCCATAAAATAATCCTAAACACAAAAAAGCATATAAAATCCATCTCAAAATTTCTGATTCGGAAATTTTGAGGGTATATCAAATGAAACAGGAGGTTGATTATTTTATGACGTTAACTGAAACGGAATCTAATCAGGCAAATCCACTTGGGACAGCCCCCATCGGTCAATTAATGATGAAATATGGCGTTCCCAGTGTTATTGCGCTGGTCGTCAATGCACTTTACAACATTGTCGATCAGGTATTTATTGGTTGGGGTGTCGGCACCCTTGGAAACAGTGCAACAAATGTCGTCTTCCCTTTAAGTATGGTCGTTACTGCATTTTCATTGCTGCTTGGGGATGGCGGCGCTGCTTTCTTAAGTCTGGAGCTCGGTCGTGACAACAGAAAAAAAGCACAAAAAGGTGTTAACAATACACTTTCCTGGCTTATTATCGCAGCTATTGTCTTCCTGGTCGTATTTTCTGTTTTTCTGAAACCGCTGCTTAGCGTACTGGGTGCCACCCCAGACAACCAGGCCTATGCCCTGGCTTATGGAAGAATTGTTGTGATCGGCTTTCCATTTGTAATTATCGGAAGCGGTATGTGTTCGCTGATCCGTGCGGATGGAACTCCACACCTGACCATGATCTCCATGATCCTCGGCTGTGTTTCCAATATCATCCTGGATGCCGTATTTGTCCTTGGTTTTAACTGGGGCATGGAAGGTGCCGCACTTGCAACGATCATCGGACAGATTTTATGTTTTCTGATCTGCGTCTGGTACATTCCACGTTTTAAAACCGTAAAAATCAATCGCAGCGACATGAAACCGGAGATCTCACTTTTGAAAAAAATCAGCAGCATGGGAATTTCAAGCTTTATTTCACAGATTGCCGTTGCCATCGTGATGGCTGTCATCAATTTTTATCTGGTACGCTACGGTGCCATGACAAAATATGGTTCAGATATTCCACTTGCGGCTTTCGGTATTGCCATGAAATTTAATACTATCCTTGTTGCACTTGCAACCGGAATCGCAACCGGCTCCCAGCCGATCATCGGATATAACTACGGCAGCGGACATCTGGATCGTGTGAAAAAAAGTTTTGCCATTGCAGCGATAACCGCAACCATTGTTGCCTTTATCCTCTTCCTCGCGTTCCAGATTTTCCCGGCACAGCTTACCGCATTATTTGGTGAACAAGGCGAACTGTATACCGAATTTTCCATTATGTCATTCCGTATTTTCCCGATGCTCTGCTTTTTGAACGGATTTCAGATTGTAGTATCAATCTTCTTCCAGTCCATCGGAAAAACGATCCGCTCAGGAATTATCTCTCTTAGCCGTCAGATTTTATTCCTGATCCCGGCCATTGCCATCTTATGTAAATGCATTGGTCTTACCGGTGTTTTGTGGGCCGGACCGGTAGCGGACGGACTCGCCTTTATACTTGCACTTGTTTTGATTGTTTTAGAACTGAAAAAAATGAAAGGAATGAACGCACATGAGTAAAATCATTACCATCGGACGTGAACTTGGAAGTGGCGGACGCACCATCGGAAAACTGGTGGCAGGCAAACTCGGCATCCCCTACTATGACCGGGATCTCATCGACAAAGCTGCTGAAAAAACCGGACTGACCACAAATTATGTGGAATCCACGGAACAGAAGATCACAAACAGTTTTCTGTACAATCTTGCCATGGGTTCAAGCTACGCCTACCATATCCTTGCTGCCAACGACAAAACGAACCGACCGCTCTCCGAGCAGGTTTACATTGCGCAGCAGCAGGTTATTAACGAATATGCAAAAAAAGGAAGCTGCGTCATTGTCGGAAGATGTGCAGACTCCATTCTGAGTGAAGATTTTGATGTATTTAAAGTATTTATTTATGCGGATATGGAGAAACGTGTGGAACGCTGTATTTCCCAGTATCACATGTCTCCGGACAGCGTTGACTATGAAATCCGTCAATCTGATAAAAATCGACGCAATCATTACAACAACTTTACCGACAAAGAATGGGGCAACCGCCATAACTATGATCTGCTTCTGAACAGCAGTACCATTGGTTATGACAAATGCGCAGACATCATCTGCGAACTTGCCGCTAACTAAGGAAATGTTGATTTTATCAGCGTTTCCCTGATTTTAAAAACCATTTCCTATTTTGGGAATCCTTCAAAATGGCTGCAACATATACCATTTTGTATATATTGCAGCCATGCTTTTTTATTATTTTCTTTTCTGCGGCACTAAGAATATAAATACCAGTGAACTGAACAACAGCAGAATCGGATAAAACAACTTCGGCATAATCTGAAAGGCCGACAGATCATATCCCAGTTCATGTGCTGCGGAAATTGCCACCAGCATCTGTGCACCATACGGGATAATTCCCTGCGAAACCGCCGAAAACGTATCCAGAATCGACGCTGTTTTTCGTGGCGTAATACCATATTCCTCTGCCATCTCTTTTGCAATCGGATTTGCCATAACGATGGCTACGGTATTATTTGCCGTCGCCACATCCATGGCTCCAACCAGCAATCCCATACCAAGCTGACCTCCTCTTTTTCCTTTAAACACTTTGTGGATACCTGTCAACAATGCATCAAATCCGCCATATTCCCGAATCAGTGCACAAAGCGCTGCCACAAGGATCGCCACCATACAGGTCTCAAACATACCGGAAGCACCGTTTCCTACATTTGCCAGCAAATCTGCCGGACTGATATGTCCCGCCGCCAGCATAATGATCGCACCGGACACAATTCCGATCAACAGCACCACAAACACATTAACACCGATAATTCCACCAATCAGCACCAGAATATATGGCACGATCTGAAGCAGATGATAACTCTCCGTCACAGTTCCGGAAATATCCGTTCGAAAGGACAGCATCAAAATCAGAATCAGCGTCGCAATCGCCGCCGGAAGCGCAATCCAGAAATTCTCCCGGAACTTGTCCTTCATCTCACATCCCTGTCCGTTACAGGCGGCAATCGTCGTATCTGAAATAAAGGACAGATTATCTCCAAACATGGAACCGCCCATGACAGATGCCACGCAAAGCGGCAGTCCAAAACCGGAAGCATTCGATACCGCT
Organism: Lachnospiraceae bacterium; assembly: GCA_963617435.1. Lineage (GTDB taxonomy): Bacteria > Bacillota > Clostridia > Lachnospirales > Lachnospiraceae > Eubacterium_I. The sequence continues at coordinate 4,938 of CAVEOS010000095.1, read as the reverse complement.
ACTGCAATCGGTGTCAGCAGCGTAATCGTTCCAACGGAAGTTCCCATGGCCAGAGACACAAAACATGCCACGCCAAATAAAACCGCTACCGAAAACCGCGCCGGAATGATCGACAGCATAAAATACGCCACACTCTCAGCACTGCTTCGTCCAACCACGCCAACAAACACACCTGCAGTCAGAAAAATCAGCAACATTGTAATAATATTTTTATCTGCCAGTCCATGCGCCATAATGCCAAGTTTTTCATCAAAACTGACCTTACGATTTTGCAGACAGGCCACAAGAATCGCCACCAGAAAAGCAAACACGATCGGCACATTGTAAAATCCCATCGGGATTTTCATAATATATTCAAATAAAATACCAAGTCCCAGATACAGAACCAGAAAAACTGCGATCGGCAATAATGCAATCGCTCTCCCTTTTCTCACTAATGCATTTCCTCCTGTATCCGTTTATTTTTCATGGAAAAACTCAATTTCTTCGCCAACCGGTCCACGGCAGAACGCAATACGCGCCGGGAATGGAAGCTCTGATGCGATCTCAATATCCTTCGGCTCCACAAACACCTCATATCCGGCAGCACGAACCGCTTCTACACAAGCATCCGTATCCTCCACTGCAAATGCAAAATGACGAATTGTTCCTGTCTCCAGCCGAGTCTCCTCTGTCTCAAAAATCTCCATCAATCCAGCACCGGTATCATACATGATGCCGCCATCCCAGCTTCTTGCCACCGGAAGACCAAGCACCTCACCGTAAAACTTTTTCGTTTTCTCAAATTCATCTTTGCCACAACATTTCAATGCAACATGGTGAATTCCTTTTATCAGACTCATATTAATACTTCCTTTCCGTACTTAGTTTATACGCTCTCGTTTTTCTACTCCACGAAAATGTACAGTAATTCTAAAAAAATATGTCAGCTTTCGCTGAACAGAATTATGTTCCAAATCTCACATATGTTCAATTTGAATATTTCACAAATGCTATATTAACGCAAAATTCAAAATAAATAAATGGTAACTGGCAACTTTTTCTTATCTATTATTCATCTCATACTCTGTTATTGCCTTATCATTGATAAAATCTTTCATTCAAAATATAGAAAGTAAACTTTTTAATTATTTCTCTGGTTTTTCCAGATAAGCATATTCTGTTGGAAATGTAATGGCATCCCAATCAATTTTTTTCGCTTTGTAAACTAATTCCTGATAAGTATCTGTTGATTTTTTTCGTCGATATGTAGCAATGACTTGCAACGGTGTATTTCTGTATTCAATTTGATTCCTGTCAAATGTAGAAAATTGTATGAATTAAATTCTACTTCTAAAGATGAAATATTTTTATGTTTATCTTTTAGCAGAAACAATAACTGATAACCTTCTAAACATTCTTTATACTTTTTTGCGCAATTTACTATAATAGAAACTGCTTGTTGCTTGGTATATTTTGCCATATTTTTCCTCTTATGTATAAAAATTTAAAGGGAGATGCACAATACCGCGGCATTGTGCATCTCCCTTACAGACTGATTTTTCTGTTGTCCGCCAACTCTCCAGCTCATATGTCTGGCTTTGCTTTCAGGTTTTTCTGTTGCCTGCCAACTCTCCGATCATCATTCGGCTTTCATTTCGGATTTTAGGTGTCAGTCACACCAACAGGATGTCGCCTGTTCTCCTGCTTGTAGTATACTCAACTATCTGCATTTCGTCAATAATGTTCCTAAAAAAATAATTAGAACTTTTTTCCTTCTTTTTACAGGCAACCTCAAGCATGGCACTATCTGAATTTGTTTAACTTCCACAACATTGAAAAAGAACTCTGGCTATTTTTTCTTGGTAAGCGATTATTAGCGTCCAAGACAAAATCTCCAGAGTTCTCTTCATAACCTGCCGTTTATTTTAAGCTTTCTCTTGCCTACCATCTTGCCCTTCGGCAAGAAGTATCCCTCGCTCATAGAGCTCGGTCAATTAGTAGCCACGACTTAAATTTAGTCACCTGATTTTTCAGCCAAAACCTAAATTTTACCACCTAAATTTCATTCAAAAATTAAATATTCAGCAGATCACTATACACTTTCAGTGCCCCATCGGTCTCATGCGCAAGCACACGTTTTGCCAGCACCTTACCAAGCTGTACACCTTCCTGATCAAAACTGTTCACATTCCATACAAATCCTTGGAACATAACCTTATTCTCGAAGTGAGCCAGTAACGCACCCAGTGTCTTCGGTGTCAGCTGCTCGCCAATGATAATGCTGGAAGGACGACCACCCTCGAAGTTTTTATTGCGGTTCTCATCCTCTTTACCACAGGCAAATGCAACGATCTGAGCTGCCACATTCGCACACAGTTTCTGCTGGCTTGTGCTGTCCTGAATAACAACATCTGTACCGATCTGATTATTTTTGAATCCGATAAACTGAAGCGGTACGATATCTGTTCCCTGATGCAGTAACTGATAGAAGGAATGCTGTCCGTTTGTACCAGGCTCACCAAAGATTACCGGTCCGGTTACATAATCAACCGGTTCGCCGAAACGGTTTACAGATTTTCCGTTGGACTCCATATCAAGCTGCTGTAAATGTGCCGGGAAACGGCTCAGTGCCTGAGAGTACGGAAGAACTGCTGTAGACGGATAGCCAAGTACGTTACGCTCGTATACACCGATCAGCGCATCCAGCATTTCCGGATTCTTTAATAAATCTTTGTTTGTAGATGCTTTATCAACTTCTGCTGCTCCGGCAAGGAACTCTGCAAACACATCAGGTCCGAAAGCCAGAGATAATACAGCGCCACCAACTGCAGATGTAGAAGAATAACGTCCTCCGATGTAATCATCCATAAAGAATGCGGCCAGATAATCATCACTCTTAGCCAGCGGAGATGTCTCACTTGTAACAGCGATCATATGCTTGGAAGCATCCAGACCTGCTTTTGCAAGGGCATCTTTTACGAAAGACTCGTTTGTCAGTGTCTCTAACGTTGTACCTGATTTGGAAACCAGAATGAAGATAGAATGTGCCACATCGATAGAATTTAATACGGCTGCTGCATCATCCGGATCAACATTGCTGATGAATTTTGCTTCCATTTTGAATTTGTTATTTACTTTTGCCCAGTTCTCTAATGCAAGATACATTGCACGCGGACCTAAATCACTTCCACCGATACCAATCTGAACAACGGTTGTAAATTTCTCGCCTGCTGCGTTTGTGATCTCGCCTGCATGTACTTTGTTTGCGAAATCAGCGATTCTCTGCTGCTGCTCTACATAAAACTCACGTTTGTTTACACCTTCAGCAACGACATCATCGCCTAACTGACCGCGTGTAAGCTGGTGAAGTACCAGACGGTTCTCTCCTGTATTGATCACTGCTCCGTTGTACAGAGACTCATATTTCTCAATCAGCTGTGCTTCCTCAGCAAGTTTTGCAAGTGCTTCAAGCACTTTGTCATCTACTGCTTTTGCAGCATAATTATAAGTAAGACCATCCATCATCGGAATGCTGTAATTTTTTACACGCTCGGCCCCATTTTCCCCAGACATAACCTCTGCCACGTTGACAGGCTCTACTTTTTTCAGCTCCTCGTAAGAAGCAAGGGTATCTAAATTTTTCCAGTTAAGCATTATAGATTCCTCCTCATATCTCATTTCCTGTTTCTTTGTTATAATTCTAACAATCTATGGAAATTATACTATTATATTCGCTGAAATTCAACTAAGCAAAGTCATTTTTCCACGCAAAATCGCCTAAAATTTTATCATTACAGTTCACTCAGCATATTTCTCCATATATTGATCATGCTGGCATGATGAGATATATGGAAAAATAATGATGAAGGGAGCGCCATCTTATGAGCAAAAATAGTAGCGTAGCTACGGAGAAGACCAGAAGGGACGTTTTGCGAATAGCGCGGGTGAACTGTAACGCTTAAAACTTCAGGCGATTATTTTTCTGCTTTTAGCGTGATACGATTTTTTAATACGCTCTGGATGTGATCCGGAAAACCAGATAATAAATCGCGGTAAATACCAGGATTGTAACAAACAGACAGGTTACAAACAGCCAGTATGCTTTGTTACATACAGGCTGCTTAATTAAATTCATTATAACTGATGATAAATCGGTTTCATTTTATCAAAAGTACAAAACTCTTTGAATCCCAGTGTCTTTAATTCCTGTTTTGTCTCATCAATAAATGCGCCCAAATGTTCCGGTTTGTGACTGTCGCTTCCCATGGTGATTATAGTTCCACCTAACTCCCGATATAATTTCAAAATATCTCTTGACGGGGTAATATCCGATAATCCATATCTGTGGCTGGAAGTATTTAGCTCGATTCCTTTTCCATCAGTAATTACTATTTTTAGGATTTCCGTAAGTATCGGTTTCAATTTTTCAAATGGATAAGTACCTGCTTTATCATATCTAGTGATTAAATCTATGTGCCCTAAAACACTGTAATTGTGATAATTTTGAACAAGATATAATAATTCCTCATAGTAGCGTTCGTTATATTCCTGCTGTGTCCTGCCACGTTGGAAATCCTGCGTCCAGAATTCTTTATCTTCTACTTCATGAACCGAAAGGATGATAAAATCAAATGGATATTTCGCATACAATTTTTCATATTGTTCTATTGTATGTACCTGCATACCAAATTCCATTCCCAGTTTTAGCGTAATCTTATCTCCGTACTGCGTTTTCATCTTCTGATAAGTCTTATAATACAATGGATAATTAACATTCACCAGTTTACAAATTTATAAATGATAGACTTGCTGACAAACCAGCTGTTTTAAAGCCTTTGTCATAGCGTTTGATTTTATGTGTGTTTCGATATTTTTCACGAAAGTGGCAAAAAATATCTGATTGCGAATGCCCTGACTTAATTCAAAACGAAACTCCTGTACGCTTTTTGTGCGGTA
>CAVEOS010000094.1:0-8431 GCA_963617435.1 Lachnospiraceae bacterium | reverse complement strand
AATGTCAGAACTGCCACAAAATTAGTTGAAACAAGCTTAACTAAATGACATTGATGGTAAAATAAGGACAAAAAATGATACAGAAAACGAAAAAAACAGGAATGTACGAAAATCGTATGTCCCTGTTTTTTTATATATTATACTCCTTCGTATAAAGATTCAAAAACAGCAGATAATGTAAGTGAGAAAACTGATTTATTTTTGGAAAGGAAACGAAAAATTATGGCTGTTTATCTGGAAATTGTGGATGTATATGCGAGAGAGATACTGGATTCCCGGGGAAATCCGACGGTGGAGACAGAAGTGAAAGTAAAGGACGGAAATCATATTTTTACTGGGCGGGCGAGCGTCCCATCCGGAGCCAGCACCGGGGAACATGAGGCGAAGGAATTGCGGGATACGGATTCGAGACGGTATCACGGAAAAGGTGTGCATCAGGCGGTGGTCAATGTCAACGACCGGATCAAAGCGGTGCTGCTTGGAAAAGATGCGGCGAATCAGGTTTTGATCGACCAGATTCTGAACTGCACGGATGGAACGGAAAATAAATGTAATCTTGGGGCAAATGCGACATTATCTGTATCTATGGCCTGCGCAAAAGCTTGTGCCAAAGCACTGAATCTTCCGCTGTTTCGGTATCTTGGCGGTGTGTATGGAATTCGCATGCCGATCCCGATGATGAATATTTTAAATGGCGGGCGTCATGCGGATAATACTGTGGATTTTCAGGAGTTTATGATCATGCCGGTGGGCGCACGGGACGATGATGGTAATTTTATTTTTCGGGATGGATTGCGCTGGTGCGTGGAAATTTACCATACGCTAAAATCAATTTTGGAAAAAGATGGTTATACAACTTCTGTGGGAGATGAAGGTGGTTTTGCACCGGATTTGAAAAATGCAGAGGAAGTGCTGGATTACCTGATGCGGGCAGTAAAGGAGGCCGGTTATGAGCCGGGCAGACAGATTGCTTTTGCATTGGATGTGGCAGCAAGTGAATTGTACAATAAGGATTCTGGATTTTATGATTTTCCGGGAGAAACGCGGCTGAAGCTGGCAGAATTGATGGCAAAAGGAAATCAGTGCGAGAGCAATTCTGCGCAGGAAATTTTGCATTCAGATGAACAGAAATTGCCAAAAGCGGAGACAGCAGGCATGCTGGCAGATACTATTTCGCTGTCTGTGCATCGGACAACGGAAGAAATGATTTTCTATTATGAAAAACTGATCAGCAAATATCCGATTGTGTCCATCGAGGATGGTCTGCAGGAGAATGACTGGGAAGGCTGGAGCGAGATGACCAGACGGATTGGTGATCGAGTGCAGTTAGTTGGAGATGACTTATTTGTGACAAATCCGAAGCGGTTAAAACAGGGCATTGCGCAGAAAGCGGGCAATGCGATTCTGATCAAGGTAAATCAGATCGGTACGTTATCCGAGAGTTTTGAGGCAATCGTGCTGGCGAAACGAAAAGGATATCAGACTATTGTATCGCATCGATCCGGCGAAACGGAGGATCCGATGATCGCAGATATTGCGGTGGCGTTGAATTGCGGACAGATCAAGACCGGCGCGCCGTGCAGAGGAGAACGGACGGCCAAATATAATGAGCTCTTGCGGATTGAGGAAGAAGTCTGCGAGAGATAAAATGCTTTGTGAGGGTGCTGATTCTGAGATGGGTATGTAAGTTTACGCTGCTCAGAATTTTGCACCAAATGTCGCGGAAGTTTGATTTGAATAGTGAATGTATAAAACTTAGGCAAAACTTACTGCCAGTTTACTTGTCCCGGAAAGCAAGATGTGATACACTAAGCAGAGCTAAAACTTAAGCAAAAGTTATTATTTTGCAAGGGTTTGTATATAGTTATGAAATATCACTGAATGAGGAACGTGAATGGAACAGGAAAAACAAAAGACAGAAGAGGAACTTGCAGCAAAGATTATGGAATACGCCAGAGATGAGCTGATGATCTCTATGCGGTTTCTTGACAGAGCCTTATTTCGGATGCCGCTGGTGGCTGCAGACAGTGTCGCTGCTTTTGGCGTGGACGGCGCAACCATGTATTACAATCCGGAATATGTGCTGCATGCATTTAAAAGAGAAAAAAATGCCTGTACCCGGGCATTTTTACATATGATATTACATTGTATATTCAGTCATCCGTTTCAGTATGAAAAAATGGATCGGGAATGCTGGGATTTGGCGACAGATCTGGCGGTGGAGCAGGCGATTCTGGATCTGAACCTGAAATGTGTGGAACTGGAGCGGGATGCGTCCCTGAAACGGACTTTATCGCATCTGGCGCAGAAAGTACCGATTTTGACCGCAGAGAAAATTTACCGCTGGCTGTGTGAAAATCCGGAGGACAGCGCAGAATTTTTCCGGGAAGAGCCGCAGTTTATGTGGGATGATCATCTGAAATGGATCCCATTGAAGGAAAATGAAGCCGGAGAACGCAGAAATGACAGCATTACCACGGATACGAGGACTGCCATGGTGGGCTGTCATGAGGCGGACACCGGCGAGGAAGGCGAGCAGGAAGATATTGATGAGGCACTGGTGGGACAGCGTCAGGGTGACTGGCAGGATGTGAGCCAGCATGCCAAGACAGATCTGGAAATGTTTTCCCATGAGCAGGGATACGGCGCTGGAAGCCTGCTGCTGAACCTGAATGCCGCGTTGCGTGAAAAATACGATTACGGCGAGTTTTTGCGGAAGTTTGCGGTTCTGGGCGAGGAAATGCATGTTAATGATGATGAATTTGACTACATTTACTATACTTATGGATTGCAGATGTACAAAAATATGCCGCTGGTGGAACCACTGGAATACCGGGAAAATAAGCGAATCCGGGAGTTTGTTATTGCCATTGATACGTCCGGTTCCTGTCAGGGCAAGACGGTGGAGCGCTTTTTACGGAAAACTTACAATATTTTAAAGAGCAGTGAGAGCTATTTTGAGCGGGTTAATATTCATATCATTCAATGCGATGAAAAAATCCAGCGTGATGTGAAAGTGACCACGGATGAAGAATTTGAAAAATATATGGAAGATGTAGAGCTGTGCGGTTTTGGCGGCACAGATTTCCGACCGGTGTTTGAATATGTGAACGGACTGATCCGGAGACATGAATTTCAGGATCTGAAAGGTCTGATCTATTTTACGGACGGACAGGGAACCTTCCCGGAGCGGATGCCGGATTATCAGACGGCGTTTGTGTTCGTGCAGGAAGGCTACAGCATCCCGGAGGTGCCGATCTGGGCGATTCGGTTGGTGTTAGATGCAGATGACATGTAACTATTCAGAGCCAAGGCAATTTAAAAAAATATGCGAATCATGCTGGCATGAATAAGCATATTTTAGAAAATTTCTTTGGCGAGAAGCCACATCGAGATGAAGCGTAGCGAAATCGAGATGGCTCTGAATAGTTACTAAAAATATATGTTACAAATGGAGGATAAACATACATGAATATACAGGAAGCAAAGGAACAGATTGAAAAGGCAGTCCGTATTTATCTGATGAAAGATGAGTACGGAGATTACTGCATTCCGATTGAACGTCAGAGACCGGTGTTTTTGCTTGGCGCGCCGGGTATCGGAAAAACGGCAGTTATGGAACAGATCGCACAGGAGATGGATATTGCGCTGGTGTCCTATTCTATGACGCATCATACAAGACAAAGTGCGCTTGGACTGCCGTTTATCAGTCACAAAAACTATGGTGGAACAGAATTTGACGTGTCCGAATACACCATGAGTGAGATCGTGGCATCTGTGTACGAAGCTATGGAAGTGACTGGAAAAACAGAGGGAATTCTGTTTTTGGATGAGATCAACTGTGTGTCTGAGACACTGGCTCCATCCATGCTGCAGTTTTTACAGTACAAAACTTTCGGAAAACATCAGATTCCGCAGGGCTGGGTGGTTGCAACCGCAGGAAACCCGCCGCAGTTTAACCGTTCCGTCCGCGAGTTTGATATCGTAACCATGGACCGTTTGAAAGTGCTGGAAGTGGAAGCGGATTATAACACATGGCGTAAATATGCGGTCAATAAAGGCTTGCACGGATCAATTCTGACTTATCTGGATATTAAGAAAAATGATTTTTATGTCATTGAAAATACCGTGGACGGCAAATCCTATGTGACCGCCCGTGGCTGGGAGGATCTGTCTGAGACCATTTATTTATATGAAGAAAACGGATTTACCGTGGACGAAGTGCTTGTTGGTCAGTATCTGCATAATAAACGGATTGCCCGTGAGTTTGCTTCTTATTACGACTTGTACCAGAAGTACAAAAAAGATTATCGTGTGGCACAGATCCTTTCTGGAAATGCAGACGCAGATGTGCGCAAACGTGCGAAAAATGCGGCATTTGATGAGCGTATTTCCCTGCTTGGTCTGTTGCTGGACGCATTACAGGATAAAATCCGTAAAAATGTGGAGTTCGAGGATGCATTACGTAGCCTGCTCCCGGTATTAAAAGAGTTAAAAGCAGAGCTTGTGGCATTTACAGGAGCAAGTTCTGAGATTCCTGGCTTATTAGAAGCACGGGAAGATCAGGTACAGCTTGAGATGGAGCAGGAGGACAAGGCCAATGCGCTGTCTGGCGCAGCACGCCGCAGTTATCAGCTTGTGATCCGTACACTGCAAAAAGATGCAAAAGAGCTTCGCATGCAGGAAATCGACAACGCACAGGCAGCATTCCAGTTTATCAAGGAAGCATTTGACGATCAGGTGGCAGGTATGAAGGCACAGAGCGATGAGATTAGCAAAGAACTGGAAAATCTCTTTGCGTTTGTGGAAAAAATCTTTGGAACCGGAAATGAGATGCTGATTCTGGTAACAGACCTGACGGTCAATGCAAACAGCATGAAATTTATCAGCCGCAAGGGCAGCAAAGAATATTTCAAATATAACAAAAAATATCAATTGTATGAAAGACAGCAGGAAATTTCAGATGCATTGGAACAATTACAGATATAGAAAAGAAGCGGATGGGATCGTGATCGAGGAGTACGAGGGTGAAGAACTTCATGTCGTGATTCCGTCTGAAATTGAGGGGCTTCCGGTGAAAAAAATCGCGCCGGAGACATTCAGTTCGCACGGAGCGCTGATTGAGACCATTGAAGTGCCGGGAACGGTGAAGGAGATCGGAGATGGCGCTTTTAAAATGTGCATGAGTCTGGAAAAACTGATTTTGCAGAATGGTGTACAAAAAATCGGTGAAAATGTGCTGCTTGTCACAGCAGTGACAGAAATGTATTTTCCAGCGTCGGTGGCAGAACTGGTGCGCCCGTGGGAATGGGGAAAAATCGCGCTGGAAGTGGCATCAGACAATCCGAATTATTTTTCTGACGGATATGGTTTATATGAGAAACATCCGGAAGGCTATGCGCTGGTGGCAGTGCGGGCAGAAGATGAGCGGGAATGCTATGAAGCTGCGTCTGGAACCGTTTATGTAAAGCGGCATGCGTTTGAAGGACAGATGTATATTCAGCAGGTGGTGCTGCCGGAAGGTGTGCAGCAGATTGAGGAAGAAGCCTTTGAGAGCTGTCAGGCTTTGCGGCGGATTTCACTGCCGAAAGGACTAAAACAGATCGGAGCGGATGCGTTTCGCTGCTGTATCAATCTGGAAGGAATGGAATTGCCTGCATCGCTGGAGTCCTTGGGTGAACATGCCCTGACGGATACTTACGGCTGGAGCCCGAGCATGAACGGAATTCAGTACATTACCGTGCAGTCGGAGAACCCATTTTTTTACAATGATGCGCATGCATTTTACCGCCGGGGAGAACATGGCGATACACTGATCAAATATTTTGGGAAAAATGAGACCTGGAAAATCCCAAAAGAAGTGACGGAAGTCGGTCCGATGGCGTTGCGCCGTGCCAATCTGCGGGAAGTAACGATTCCGGAAAATGTGAAAATAATACCAAAGGATGCGTTTCAGGAATGCAATCGTCTGGAGTGTATGGAAATCGAAGCTGATCAGGTAAAACTGTATGTTCCGGAAAATCCCGTGTACCGCAAGGCGGAGATCAGTGGTCTGTTTTGTCAGGATGCGGATGGAAATCTCAAGTATGATTATGCGGCTTATGACGCACTTTTGCAGGAATGGTCTCAGATTCTGATCCGGTGTCGGATGGCAGCGTTTCGTCTGGAATATCCGATGCTGCTTAAATCTGAACAGAAAGAGGCATATCAGGCATTGATTTCGGAACATCTGAAAGATCTGGTTTATGATATCTGCAAGCGGGAAAGCTTAAAAGATCTGGAAGCGCTTGGAAGAGCGGGGATGATCACCACAGATAATATTGAGGATATGATCAGTTGGACAACGGAATGTCATCGGGGAAAACTGACGGGTTATCTGATGGAGTATCAAAGTGAGCATCTTGGCACGGACGAGTTTGATTTTTCACTATAAAAAATAGGGAAAGGTTTTTATAAAGTATGGAAACAGTCAGAAATGAGGAAAACATGCAGCAACTGAAAAAAGTGCAGAAACTGATCATCGGCATGGGAGAAGCGCTGCTCTGTTATGGAGCGGAGATTTCCAGAGTCGAGGAGACCATTCAGCGTGTGGCGGATCATTTTCAGGTAGAAGAAGTGGAAATGTATGTCATCACAAATGGTCTGTTTGTCAATGTGCATCAGCAGGAGGAGCATACTTCCACCAGACTGAAATATGTGCCGTCGATTTCTGTTAATATGAAGAAACTGTGCGATATCAATGAACTGTCCCGCAGGATCGAACAGGAAAATCTGTCGGTGGATACGGCGTTGAAGACGCTGGAACAGATCCGGACAGCAAAAGATGAGCCAGCATGGGAACTGGTACTTTCTTCCGGTGTTGGTGCGGCTGCTTTTGGTTTCCTGTTTGGCGGAAGCATGTGGGATTGTCTGGCTGCTTTTGTGTGCGGCGTAATCTTGCAGATGTTTTTCTCTTTTTTGGAGGCGAAACATGTCAATATTTCGAAGGTCTTGCTGGATATTAGCGGCGGACTGCTTGTCACGATTCTGTGTGTGATCCTGCAGCGGATCGGTGTGTCGGAACATTTGGATCTGGCGATTGCAGGGGCGATCATTCCGATGATCCCCGGTGTGGCGTTTACCAACGGAATCCGCGATATTGTGGACGGTGATTATCTGTCAGGATGTGTCCGACTTTTGGATGCAATTCTTGTATTTTGTTCCATTGCCATTGGCGTGGGACTGGGGCTGAAACTATAGCGGGGAGGAGGAAACAAACATATGCTGATCAATGCAATCGGGCAGCTTGCGGCTGCGTTTCTGGCGACCATTGCCTTTTCCGTGCTGTTTCATGTACCGAAAAAACAGTATTTTGTCTGTGGAATCACAGGAACGCTTGGATGGCTGGTGTATCTACTTGTGAATCTTAAGTTTTCTAATACGCTTGCCTGTTTTGCGGCGACGGTGGTTATTGTGTTCTGCGCACGGCTGTTTGCGGTATGGAGAAAGGTGCCGTCGAATGTGTTTATGATTTCCGGTATTTTTCCGATCGTTCCGGGAATCGGCATTTACAATACGATTTATGACATTATGATCGGGGATGCCACGGCAGCTATGACAAGTGGTTTAGAGACGTTTAAGGCGGTGGCAGCGATCGTACTTGGCATCGTGTGCGTCTTTGTGATTCCAAATAAATGGTTCCGGGGATTGAAGCTATAGGTACAGAAGTGGTGGGTATTGTGTTTAAAGATAATTTGTGAAATACGGAAAACAGTGACATAGACATAGACGAACAAAAAAATATTGATTTTTCTAAGGATACATGGTATTATATCTTATAGTTATGGTTATAGGTGTGTTATGACCATTTAATTTATACCGCAGGAGGTGGATATCGTGGAAATCGCAAGAACAATCGTACAGATCGTATTTATTATATTAAGTATTATCATGACAGTTATCGTATTGATGCAGGAAGGTAAGAATAACGGACTGGGAGCTTTAACCGGTTCATCTGATACTTATTGGAGCAAGAACAAAGGACGTTCTATGGAAGGAATGCTTGTAAAGATCACAAGAGTTCTTCTGGCACTGTTCCTTATTATTTCTGCAGTACTGACAATTGGACGTTTTCAGTAAGAATACCTAAGAGGCTGTCGTAAAACGACAGCCTTTTGCTTTATAGAAAATGGTTTTGATTTTCTATAAAGCAAAAGCACTTCGTGCAAACGATGCACACTCGCACAAGAAGAAATTATTGCTTCGCAATCGTGCTCGGCGCGTGCAAGAAAGATGTGCTATTGATAATTTTATACGCGAGAGTGTGTGATAGCACACTTTCTTGCTTTATAGGAAAGACCGCCGGCGGCGCTTTCTTGAATAAAAATGGCCCGCGCGGAGGCGGGCACAACGAATAGACGATTCTTGGATTAGAAAATATAAAAACCTTCTT
>CAVEOS010000093.1:0-8724 GCA_963617435.1 Lachnospiraceae bacterium | reverse complement strand
AAAGATAAAAAAATGTTGCAGCATCTGAGAAAAGTAATCATGCATTTATTCTTCGCCGCTGTCCCTTAGGATTTTGCTTTACATCACTGATAATCTGCTGTAAAATAAACAAAAGTGTACTGACAAACACTGACTGGAGATACTGGCATATCTCCTTATCTTTTTACCGCTTTGATTACAAAGCGTGATGTAAATTGCAATGATTTTCGTGTTGATTTGTGTTGTACAAACAAATCATAATCAACAATAGCTTACTTGTCAAGCATAAAGTAATCATTTGCATACTTTTCGGAGGTATTTTTTTATGACAATCGGAGAACGTGTATTCTTTTTGCTGGACAAATACAATCTCCAGCAGAAGGAATTGGCAGACGCCATCAATGTATCTAAGGCTACCGTAAATGGCTGGAAAATCCGTAACGGCAGTCCTTCGGCAGACCTGATCGCACCCATAGCAAGATTCTTTCATGTCTCCACTGACTTTCTGCTCACTGGTGAGGAAGCTGAAGCAAAGACACTCAGCCTGGAGGACGAAGAATGGCTCGACATCATTCATCGGATCCCAGAAGACAGACAGTCTATGTGTAGGGACTTCCTGCGGACGCATATGGTTATACCCGAAAAATATGTCGATAAGAAGCAGGCGTAATCTCTTGCGCCTACATCGAATATGTTCGCAAGAACAGGAGGTAATCATTTATGGGAACTGATGATATCTGTTGCATAGACTGCAACAGCAAAGAAGATTTCGTGAAGGAACTGGAACGCCTGATTGCGTGCTACCAGATTGCATCCTTCGACGATCAGAAAGTAGTTTGGGCGGTTCTGAACAAATATGCCGCCCAGATAGACTGAATTAGCCCCATTAAGGGGCTTTTTCTATTTTGAGGTAGAATTATGAGCTTAACAAAGAATATTTCAAATGAGGCTCCTAAGAAGGCTGCCCTCTACGTGAGAGTCTCAACCAACTATCAGATAGACAAGGACTCTTTACCGATGCAGCGGCAGGAGCTGGTTACATACGCCAAGCTCATGTTTGGTATTGAGGACTATGTCATCTTTGAAGATGCAGGATACTCTGGCAAAAATACTGACCGCCCGGAGTTCCAGAACATGATGCGTAGAATCCGTGCCGGAGAATTTACTCACCTGCTGTGTTGGAAGATCGACCGCATCTCCAGGAACCTGCTTGACTTTGCATCCATGTATCAGGAACTCAAAGACTTGGGTGTTACATTCGTCAGCAAAAATGAGCAGTTCGACACCAGCACAGCTATCGGTGAGGCGATGTTGAAGATCATTCTGGTCTTTGCAGAGCTGGAACGCAACATGACGTCTGAACGTGTCACAGCTACCATGCTTTCAAGGGCGCAGAATGGGCTCTGGAACGGCGGACGTGTGCCATACGGCTACGACTATGACAAAGAATCCAAAACCTTCTCCATTAACCAGGAGGAGGCTTCTCTTGTGCATATGATGTACGACCTCTACTCTAAGCATCGCTCACTTATAACTGTAACCCGTGCTTTGAATGAAGACGGCTACGCTTCCAGGGCTGGCAACAACTGGTCTCCGATCAGCGTGTTCATCATACTGACAAATCCGTTCTATACTGGGAAATACCGTTACAACCACTACAAGGATCCCGGACTCAAGGTCGAAAAGGACCCGTCTGAATGGATCGAAGTCCCCGACCACCACCCGCGGATCATCTCTGACGAACAGTTCGAAGACGTAAACCGGATTCTCCATGCAAACTCCCGCTCCAAACGTCTGCCGGGTCAACAGCACACATCCAAGCATATACATATCTTCGGTGGGCTGCTTTACTGTGGAGCATGCGGCTGTCAGTACGTTTCTACGCCATCGAGGGCGCAGACTACCGGATACAGACCTTCCAAGTACGCATGCCCGAACCTGCGGAAGAACAAGACCTGCAACACCAAATCGGTATCCGACCCGGTCATCGGTGAGTTCGTAATCAATTACGTTCTCAACATGATGCATGCCAGAACTTCATTTTCTGCTATACATGATACCTCCGATCTGCAGGTGGCTCTCTTGAAGGGCGGCACATTCCTGGAAGTGGATCACATCGACAAGGATGGGCTTGACAGCTGCTTTCACATGTTCTCTGCTACACCACTTGACGGCAAGCGTTTCCGGAAGCCAAAGAAGGCCGCTACCATTGATCCGGAGCTGAAGCGGCTGCGTGCCGAGAAGAGGAAAACTGAGCGTGCTTTAGAGCGGCTTATGAATCTGTACCTGTATGCAGATAACCCAATCAGTGAAAAAGACTTTGTAGTCCGCAAACAGGCTCTTGAAGACTACTTAAAGGAAATCAATGAGAATCTTGGCATGATAGACCGTGGACGTGGCATCGAAACAATCTCTGATGAGAACTTCATAAAAAGAGCCAGCTACTTCATCATGAGCAAAGAGCTGGCCGGAAAAGACTATATCTATTTCAAGAAACTGGCAACAGACATGGATGCAGAAATCCTGCGTGACTTTTTCTCTGAAATCATTGACTCTATCATCATGGATGGCAGTCGCATAAGAGAAATCGTCTTTCGGAATGGGCTTGCACATACATTCTTCTACAAGGACGAAGAAAAACCGGAGGCGTAAAACCTCCGGTTTCTTTCATCTTTTCTGGTTACAAATGTACGATTTGGGTATCATTCTATTAACATCGCATCTCCAAAGGAGAAAAACCGATATCCTTCCTTCACCGCTTCCTCATACGCCGCCAGCACATGCTCTCTTCCCGCAAGTGCAGAAACCAGCATCAGCAGCGTTGACTCCGGCAGATGGAAGTTTGTGATCAGACAATCCAGTACTTTAAATTTGTAGCCCGGATAGATGAAAATCTCCGTCCATCCGCTGCTCTCTCTCAACATGCCGTTTTCGTCTGCTGCAGACTCAATGGTACGACAGCTTGTGGTTCCGACACAAATTACACGATGACCGTTTTTCTTCGCATTGTTGATCTTGTCTGCGGCTTCCTGTGTCACCATATAAAACTCAGAGTGCATATGATGATCCAGAATGTTGTCCACTTTTACCGGACGGAATGTTCCAAGTCCGACATGCAATGTTACCTCTGCAATGTCCACTCCCATATCTTTTACCTGCTGAAGCAGTTCCGGTGTAAAATGCAAACCTGCCGTCGGTGCCGCTGCAGAACCGTCATATTTTGCATAAACAGTCTGATAACGGTTTTTGTCTTTGAGCTGATGTGTGATGTATGGCGGTAACGGCATCTGACCTAACTGATCCAGAATTTCCTCAAAAATTCCTTCATAAGTAAATTTGATCAGACGGTTGCCCTCTTCCACGATATCAACCACTTCACCGACTAAAAGTCCGCCGCCAAAAATGATCTTTGTGCCGACTTTCGCCTTTTTGCCCGGTTTTACCAGCGTTTCCCAGACATCGTTTTCCTTGCGTTTCAACAGCAGAATCTCGATTTTTGCCTGAGTGCCCTCTTTTTCGCCGAACAGACGGGCAGGGATTACTTTTGTATTGTTCAAGACAAGGCAGTCACCCGGTTTCAGGAACTGTGTGATCTCCCGGAACACATGATGGGAATATTCACCTGTCTCTTTATCCAGGACCAGCAGTCTGGAGGAAGAACGATCCTCCAGCGGGTCCTGCGCGATCTGCTCCTGCGGCAGATCAAAATAATAATCTGTTACCTTCATTTCGTTTTCGTTCAATACAGACACCAACTTTCTACTGGCGCAGCTCGATACCAAGACGCTCCAGACCGTTCATGATCTTCTTCATGGCAGCTGTAATATCTGCTTCCTCTAAGGTACGGTCTTTTGCACGGAAGGTCAGTTTGTAAGCCAGAGATTTGTATCCCGGTTTGATCTGTGCGCCCTCATAAATATCAAATAATTCATAAGAATCCAGAATCTTGCCGCCTCTCTCGTCAAATACTTTCTCGATATCACCTGCAAGTACATGTTTCGGAACAACCATACTGAGGTCACGGCTGACTGCCGGGTATTTTGCAATGCCTTCGTATTTGCGGTCAAAGGTTGCACGGGAAACGATTTCCGGCATATCGATGACTGCAACGTATACGCGGTCTTTGATGGAGTAATTTGCTGCAACCGTCGGATGAACCTCACCAAGATAACCGATCACCTGTCCATCGTAAATAACATTGGCCTGACGTCCCGGATGTAAGAAGGACAGCTCAGACTCCGGATCATACTCCGGTTTCAGGTTCATGCCTGCTTTGTACAGGAATTCCTCGATAACACCTTTCATGGTATAAAAATCGCCATCGCCGTAGAATCCCAGTGTAAATTGCATACGCTCTTCCGGAAGCTCTGTTACCGGCTCCTGTTTTGGCAGGTAAATATTTCCTAATTCATACAGACGAACATCTTTGTTTCTACGGTTGAAGTTGGTAGAAAGAGATGTCAGCATTCCGTTTAAGGAAATCGTACGCATAATACTGAAGTCTTCACCAAGCGGATTGGAAATGGTTACAGTATTACGCAGCGGGCTGTCTGCCGGAATTAATAATTTATCAAATACCTTCGGGCTCTCGAAGGAGTATGTCATACCCTGTGAAAATCCGCAGAACTGAGCAACTTCTCTTGCTACTGCCTCTACACGCAGTTTGAAGGAAAGTTTACCTGTTGTGGATTCTCCGGACGGAAGTGTGGTCGGAATATTGTCATATCCGTAGAAACGTGCTACTTCCTCTGCGATATCTGCATCGCGGAGCAGATCCTGTCTCCAGGATGGAACGATGACTTCCTGTGTCTCCTCATCAAATCCAAGATCGATTTTTTTGAAATATCCGATCATTGTCTCAGCGGAAATATCGGTTCCAAGCAGACCGTTGATCCAATCCGGATCAAATGCGATTCTTCTGCCTGTCATTTCTTTCTGGTAAACATCAACGACACCGCCAACAACCTCACCTGCGCCAAGTTCTTCAATGAGCTGGCAGGCACGGTTCATAGCCTCGATGGCATTGTTCGGATCCAGACCTTTTTCAAATTTGGAAGAAGCGTCGGTACGAAGACCTACTTTTTTGCTGGACAGACGGATGTTTGTTCCATCAAAGCAGGCTGCCTCAAATAACATCGTCTGTACATTATCTGTGATCATGGAGTTTTCGCCACCCATGATACCGGCAAGTCCGACGGCTTTCTCACCGTCACAGATCATCAGGATACTGTCATCTAAGGTACGCTCCTGACCATCTAATGTCACGAATTTCTCACCTTTTGCTGCACGGCGGACACGGATTTCATGACCTGCGATCGTATCCAGATCATATGCATGCATCGGCTGACCAAACTCTTCCATCACGTAGTTTGTGATATCTACGATGTTGTTGATCGGGCGGATACCGTGGGAAGCCAGTCTGTGCTGCATCCACTTCGGTGATGGAGCAAGTTTGATATTTTTTACTACACGTGCGGTATAACGCGGGCAAAGATCTGCATCTTCTACAGATACTTTGATGTAGTCGTTTACGTCCTCTGAATTGCCTGTCTCTGTCACTACCGGCGGAACAAACTCTTTTCCGAAAGTAGCTGCTGCCTCACGGGCAATACCAAGAATGGAGAAGCAGTCTACACGGTTGGATGTGATCTCGTACTCTACAACGACATCGTCTAATCCAAGATAAGCCACTGCGCTCTCACCAACCGGAGCATCTTCCGGTAAAATGTAAAGTCCGTCCGGAGCTGCATCCGGGTACATATCAGTTGTAGAACCAAGCTCTTCGATGGAGCACATCATACCGTTTGACTCTACGCCTCTTAATTTTCCTTTTTTGATCTTGATGCCGCCTTCTACGACTTTTCCATCATGTCCGCCGGCCACACGTCCGCCGTCTAATACAACCGGAACTTTTGCGCCTTCAAATACGTTTGGTGCGCCGGTTACGATCTGTGTGGTCTCTCCGCCGATGTCTACCTGGCAGATCACCAGTTTGTCTGCATCCGGGTGTTTCTCTACTTTTAATACCTGACCGATGACGATTTTTTCCAGATCCTCATCTAATTTTTTATATCCTTCTACTTTTGAACCGGAAAGTGTCATCGCATCCATGTATTCCTGCGGCTCTACTTCTAATTCCGGAACATATGCTTTTATCCAAGATAATGAAGTTGTCATGTTTCTTTCTCCTACTAAACTATTATTCAAAAATGTTATTTCGCTTTGTTTGTGCAGATTCGAAAATCTACGATTTAGAACTGTTTTAAAAAACGATCATCGTTTTCATAAAGCAGGCGCATGTCGTCGATTTCATATTTTAACAGTGCGATACGCTCCAGACCTACACCGAAAGCGAATCCGGAATATTCTTTCGGATCAATTCCACTCATCTCAAGTACGTGCGGGTGAACCATTCCACAGCCAAGGATCTCGATCCATCCCTCGCCTTTACAGAAACGGCATCCTTTTCCGCCACATTTGAAGCAGGTTACGTCAACCTCTGCACTCGGCTCTGTGAACGGGAAGTGATGCGGACGGAATTTTACTTTTGTCTCCGGTCCGAACAGCTCTTTTGCAAACTCCTGCAGTGTTCCTTTCAGGTCTGCAAATGTGACACCTTTGTCGATCACCAGGCCTTCAATCTGATGGAAGGACGGAGAATGGGTTGCATCTACTTCATCGGCACGGAATACACGTCCCGGTGCGATCATACGGATCGGCAGTTTTCCTTTTTCCATGACACGAACCTGTACCGGGGATGTCTGGGTACGAAGTACGATCTTGTCATTGATATAAAATGTATCCTGCTCATCCTTTGCCGGATGGTTTGCCGGAATGTTCAGAGCCTCGAAGTTGTAGTAATCATACTCTACTTCCGGTCCTTCTACGACTTCATATCCCATACCAACGAAGATACGCTCTACTTCTTCCAGGGCGATGGTGTTCGGATGACCGTGGCCAACGCGGTTTTTCTTTGCCGGAAGTGTTACGTCGATGACTTCTTTTTTCAGTTTGTGCTCCAGCTCCAGAGCTTCCATTTTTTTCTTTCTCTCTTCGAGTTTCTGCTCGATGGCTGCTCTTGTCTCATTTACCATCTGTCCAACCAGCGGACGCTCCTCCGGGCTGACATCTTTCATTCCTTTTAATACAGCAGTAAGTTCACCTTTTTTTCCAAGGAAAGCAACACGGACGTCATTTAATCCGTTTAATCCCTCAGAACTCTCGATAGAAGCAAGTGCTTTTTCTCTGATCTGCTTTAACTTGTCTTTCATCTTTAATCTCCTTCTTTAATATAAATAATGTCTTCTCAATCTGAGTGCCTTCACCGGACACGAAATATTCTTATCAGAAATCCTATATAAATTTCCATCAATAAAAAAACGCCCCTTCGTAAAAAAGGGACGAAAAATTTTCGCGTTACCACCCGGCTTCCCGACATACATCGGACACTCTAATGCGTAACGTGCATGACCCGTCTGTTCCTACTTGACATTCCGTTGTTCAAAACAGCAGCTCCAATGGGAAGTTCACCAGATGTCTTTCCTTAAGTGTATTCTCAGCCAATGTACACTCTCTCTGTAATCCGATCATCTGCCTACTGACATCTTCTCAGCTTTTGTAACTATATTTTCCTGATCTGTAACTCAGGAATGATTCCAGCATAAAATATGTTCGAATCAAAACTAGCATTTATTCTAGCATAGCTTATTTAAAACATCAAGCGTTTTTATCCTGTTCCCGCTCTTTTTTTCTCCGGCGCGCTTCCTGAATCTCCACCAGAAGAATCTCCAAAAGGTTATTTACTTCCGCACACACCAGAAAAATATACATGCTGATGTAAAACCAGAACATCAACAACAAAATCGTAGTCAGACTGCCATACAGTGAAAATCCATTGAAATAGTTTACATAAATGGACAATCCAAAGGAAAATACATACCACGCCGCAGAACAGCCAACCGCTCCGATCAGCTGACTTCTGAATGTGGCAGTGCGGTTTGGCAGTACTTTATAAATAAACATAAAAAATACGATCAGCACAAAAAACAGGATCAGCATACGAAGCTTTAAAATAATATCGGTCACAATGGATAAAATCGGCGCATACTGTACCAGCATGTTCTGGATCTTCTGGCCGAATACCAGAAATACCATCAGTAAAATAATGACCAGGATCAAGACAAACGTCTCAATCATTGCACGAAAACGCAGCACAAACCAGTTTCGTGTCTCATCGGTATCGTAAACGATATTTAATCCATAACGAAGACTCTGAATGGATTTTGCTGCAGAATAAATTGCAAAAATCACCGCAATCGGCAATATCTTTGCAGAATTCGTATACACTTCATCCACCACATTGATCAGCATCGGTGTGATCTTGATCCGTCCTGGAAGCACCATCTGGATTACGGACAACACGGTGCTCTCGCTCACCGGAGTAAATCTCAGCAATGACAGAAATACCAGCAAAAACGGAATTGCTGACATAATGATAAACAACGCTGCCTGTGCCGCATAAGCTCCAATATTATCTTTTTTCAATTTTGCCAAAAAGAAACGTATCAAATGCTTATAATCCATAAGTTCTCCCCTTTTGTATACAAAATTTCGGTCTCTTGTATATTTACATTTCGATAGAATATCAGATTTTTCCAATTTGAGCAAGTTTTTTTACACACAGCCAGCGGCGAAGAATAAATGCATGATTACTTTTCTCAGATGCTGCAACATTTTTTTATCTTT
>CAVEOS010000092.1:0-9120 GCA_963617435.1 Lachnospiraceae bacterium | reverse complement strand
GAATGATTTTGAAGCAACAAAAAAAAGTTTGGCACAGGTGGCAGGAAGTTTTAAATTATGTGAAAATCCACGTTTACAGATGCTGGGATACAGGCGTATTAATTTTTTATCACATCGATATTTTATGTTGTATCGGATAGAAGAAAACATTGTATTTATTGATAATATTTTCCATGAATTACAAGACTATGAAAATCGTATGATGTAGTTAATGTTATAGAACATAAATGAAAAAGCGCAAAATATTTTGCTGTATGCTATATTTTGTTTTTCAAAAAATGTCATGTGAAAGTATAAATACAAAACGTATATGAAAGAGAGCGGGGTATTTTGTCCCGGCGGCTAACAATCGCCTGCCAGGAAAAAATACCCCGCTCTCTTTTTATAAACCTATTTAGCCACAAAAGAAGCTGAAAAATTAAAGTATCCCTTCGAGTCCATATAATGCCGCACCAAGTGCGCCCACAATTTCCGGCTCCTCGGAAATAAAAAGAGGAGCCTTCAACTGTTCTTCCAGTACCTTAACCACGCCTGGATTTTTGGCCACACCGCCGGTCATCATATAGCCTGATTCCAGTCCAACACGGCGCATCAGTGAAATTGCTTTCGCGGCGATGGCCATATGGATACCATGTGCGATATCAGAGGTTTCTTTATTCTGGGCGATCAGTGAGATAACTTCCGATTCGGCAAACACGGAACACATACTGCTGATCTCGATATTTTCTGTGGATTTCAGAGACAACGGTCCAAGTTCTGAGATATCCACTTCCAGCGTTCGGGCCATCATCTCTAAGAAACGACCGGTTCCGGCAGCACATTTATCGTTCATGACAAAATCCGTCACATCTCCTTTTTCATTCAGATGGATCGCTTTGCTGTCCTGACCGCCGATATCGAGAATCGTGCGGATTTCCGGATTCAGATAATGTGCGCCTTTTCCGTGGCAACTGATCTCGGTCACATTCTCATCTGCAAACGGAATGCTGACACGTCCGTATCCGGTGGACACAATTTTGGTCAGATCAGAGCGCTGCAGGTCTGCTTTCTGTAAAATCTCTTCTAAAATGCGCTGTGCGCTTTCTCCACTTTTTGCTCCGGTGCGGATGACCGCGGAAGCAACGATTTCACGATTACCGTTCAAGATAACAGCGTTTGTGGAGGTGGAACCGCTGTCAATTCCCATGACATAGACAGGCGCATCGGTTGCGTCAGCTGTTTTTGCATTTGCAGTATTGGAAACAGTATCTTGTGTTTCAACAGAACAGTTTTCCGACTGCTGTCGTTTATTTTTAAATAACATAGATTCTCCTTTTTGCGCACGCAGGGATTCTAAAAATGCTTCCAGCCGGGTTAAAATCTGACCGCCACACTGAGCGGTGGCATCGGTTTCGATTTTGAGAATCGGTAAGCTGGATGTTTCGTGCAGTTTGGTATATTCATAAGCATAAATATCACAGAATTTTACTGTGTGGTAAATGATGCCGTCAATGCGGTCCTCATAGGCTTCCAGAATGCGCTGGCGGTTGGATGCGGCAGCCATACGCATGCAGGGAAGCTGATCCAGCAGGGCATGTGCATAAGCCGGCAGAATTTGGTCAGAATTCAGGTCATAGCTGCGCTGAATGCCGGTGCAGGTCAGATCCAGTGTGATCTCGGCCTGATGATCAGTGATGAGCTGACGGATTTCACTGCCGGGGCGGGCGCCGACAAGGGCGATATGAAGGCCATTCGTCGGTGAAGCTGCGGTCGGGATAGTGGATGTATCGAAATCTTGAGCATCATTTGCCCTTTTTTGCTTTCCATCATGTTCTTCAGGAGTTCCAATCAATTTCTGTTCAGCAGCATGTTCCCTGCAGATTTCCAGTAACTTCTGCTCCGAAAATGTTTTTCCGGAAAAAGCTGCATAGGCCTCAATCAGTTTCTGCAGCTGTTTTGCGTAAAGCGTCACAGCAAAGTCATTGATCTTGCGAGGCAGATCCAGACAGAAGAAAAATTTATCCGGGAACTGCTGACATAAAATATCATACAGCCGTCGTGAACTGTCGCAGCAGGAGGTAAAGATCATTCCCTCATAATCCTGCGTGTAAAGCGGTGATTCGCAATCCGCTTTTGCTACTTGCTCATGAACGCAGGGCGCAAAGCGACTGCGTTCAAATTCTTCCAGAACTGCTTTGGAGAAGGCGCACATATTTGGATGCATCAGGGCATCTGCCTGAGTGAAATTTGTCACATGCGGTTCCATACAGACAAGTTCTGTGCCGAAAGCTTGCAGCAGTTCTTCCGGGACATATTTACAAAAATAAGCCAGCATTATGCCTCCTCCTTTCGCTGTTTTAATACTTCTAAAAATGCTTCAAATCGGGTACGGATCTGTCCGTCGTGACTGTTTCTGCGGTTCATGCCGTCTCCATCCAGGATCAGAAGCGGAATATCTTTTTTATCCAGTTCTTCTTTCAGAAGCATAACGCCGCCGGAGGATTGTTTGCATCCCCAGTGACAGAAATTAATGACGCCGTCAGACTGCAGATCCTGTGCAAGTCCCGATACCAGTTTGGCTTTTCGCTCATAAGGGCCGTTATAGACATTGTGGATCATTTTGTCGGCCAGTGATTCTAGTGGATGTTCGGTATCCAGCGGTGTGCGGTAATCCAGATTCATCTCGATTGCCTGAATCTGATAATCATCGGTGAGATTAAAGTACTCCTTTAAGGTTTCCTGATAATAAGGCAGCAGGTGAACCCAGAGGATATTGGTACCGTGAAATTCCGGTGCAACAGCGGTTTCTGCTTCCATCTGCTGATAAAAATGCAGGATTTCCGGTGTACCAATGTTCATATGTGACGCAAACAGCATATACATCTGCATGGTCAGCGTGGACGGATAATGATGTGTCCGCAGATTTTTTAAGCAGCGTTCATAACAGGCTTTGGATTCATTTTCACGTTGTAAAATAGAAACCAGTTCTTCTTCCTGAAATTTTTGGTGGAAGATATCTTCCAGCATTGCGATGAGTTCTTTTAACTGCTCCGTGACATATTCTCTTGCATCCGGCGTGTTGTACTGCGGGACGTCGATCAAAAAGGACGGCACCTGATGCTTTTCGGACAGATGTCGGAAGGTGTTGATATTTCCATCACAGATTGTAGAGGTCGTCACTGCAAAAGCTGCCGGCGGGATGATGCCGCTGTCGATGGCTCCGATGAAATTTTTGTGATAGGAGCACAGGGTGGATGCCAGTCCTTCATTTTCGGCGTAATCCAGAAAATAATCTTCGATGGTGAAGCCGGATAAAAAAGAGGACAGGCATTCAATGGACAGACTGTGCAATCCAAAACACTGTAATAGTTCCACCGGAGCAAAAATATTTGCCCAGACGGAGGTCTCTGGGTGCTTTAAGGCAGTCAGAACTTCTCCAACCGCATAAGTATTTAAATACTGGTAAGCGCCGGGCATTCTTTTGTCAGCCAGATGCTTACTGCGAAACTGCTCCAAGGCCAGTCCTGCTTTGATCATGCGAAAGGCTGCCAGCGGATGGTCGGGAGCATATTTTTTTATGATATTTCCATAAGTACGAATTACTTCCATAAATTAAATGTTTACCTCAGTCGAAATTGAGACTTCCACTTTTGCGTGTGGTGAGCAATAACAAATCATTCCTGGTGGGCGTGCTGCAATTTCTTCAAAATTTTGTCATAAGTTTCATTCTGTTTTTTCGATAGCATTTTACAGGAAAACAGGGGAAATGGCAAGATGGCGGGGAATCAGTCGATATGTGTGAAATGCAGATAGAGTTCGGAGGTAAATCAATCATACTTACTACCATTTAAGAAAATTTTAACTGTAAACACAGGAATGGTTATGGTAAACTATAAGAGGTATGTATAGAAATAAAAAAATTCAGATATAGAAGGAGTTTGGGCAATGGAAAAATCAAAAGTTTATTTTACTTCCTTTAAGACAAGTTTTACCGAAAATCTGATGCAGAAGCTGGCGCGTCTGGTAAAAACCGCAGGCATTGAAACCATTGATTTTCAGGATCATTATGCAGCGATCAAAATTCACTTTGGCGAGTATGGAAACCTGGCGTTTCTTCGCCCGAATTATGCAAAAGTCATTGCAGATATCGTAAAAGAGCAGGGAGGAAAAGCCTTTCTGACAGACTGTAATACGTTATATGTAGGAAGCCGTAAAAATGCAGTGGATCATCTGGAGACGGCTTACATGAACGGATTTACCCCATATGCAACCGGATGTCCGGTGATCATCGCAGACGGACTGAAAGGTACCGATGAGGTGCTGGTTCCGGTGGATGGCGAATATGTCAAAGAGGCAAAAATCGGCCGTGCGCTGATGGATGCGGATATCCTGATTTCATTGACTCATTTTAAAGGTCATGAGGCAACCGGTTTTGGCGGAGCTATCAAAAATATTGGTATGGGCGGCGGTTCCCGTGCAGGTAAGATGGAACAGCACAGCGCCGGAAAACCGTATGTACACCGCAGACTCTGCGTGGGTTGCGCGATGTGTACAAGAGTTTGTGCCCATGATGCCATTACCATTGATGAGCACAAGGCAGAGATTGATCATGAAAAATGTGTCGGCTGTGGAAGATGCGTCGGTGTCTGTCCGAAGGATGCAGTGACACCGGAATTTTCTGAGTCCAATGATATTTTAAACTGCAAGATGGCGGAGTACACATTGGCCATCTGCAAAGACCGTCCGTGTTTCCATATTTCACTGATCTGTGATGTGTCACCGAACTGTGACTGCCATGCGGAAAATGATCGTCCGATCATTCCAAACGTAGGTATGCTGGCATCTTTTGATCCGGTTGCGCTGGATATGGCGTGTGCGGATCTGTGCAATCAGCAGCCGGTACTGTCAAACAGTGTGCTGGCAGAGAATATGGAGCAGCACAAGCATGAGCACGGTGATTGCGACTGTGAGCATGGACACGATCATTTCTATTTTACACATCCGGATACCAACTGGAGAAGCTGCATCGAGCACGCGGTAAAAATCGGGCTTGGTACGGACCAGTACGAACTGATCGAGGTTTAGAAGAGCGTTACAATCTGAATAACAGTTTATTTTAAGCAAACACAGAAAAATCTGTATGTTATATCAGAAAAGATGCTATTCAGAAAAGGAAAAGAAGAAGGAGAAATTAAGGAAAGAATGAGTCCACAGGATAAGGTAGAACGGGTATTAAAGGAGATTCATGTCACTTTCTCGAAAAGTGAGATGGTAGATGGACATCCGGATAAAGTAATTATTGACCGCAAGAAATTTCTGGGGCTGCTGGATCGTCTGAATCAGGGGATTTACGATATGATGGAGCAGTACGAGCAGACCCGCCAGAGCAGAAATAGTGCGGAGCGTGCGTTTCAGAAAAAAGGAAACGAGATCATTGAGGCGGCAAATGCAAATGCGGAAGATGTCTATGCAGCATCGGTGATTTATACTGCGGATATGATCGGGGCAATCCGTGATCTCATGGATCAGACCAATGATTCCATGAATGATCTGTTTATGCAGTTTAAGAAAGACCTGCGTGAGCAGAAAGATAAGCTGCAGTCCCATGAAAATGAACTGCAGGGACAGCTGGCAGATCTGGCAGACACAAAAAAATATCTGTCCATTATTGATGATATCAATCGTCAGCGGGCACGGAAAAATCGTGACCTGGAGGCGGAAAAAGAGGCCGGTATGCAGTATGCCAGAAGTATGATGTACATTCCACCATCTGAACCGGATATAAAAGTGAATGAACATTATTTTGAAAATTCCGGCACAAAGAGACCGGAGGAGCTGGCCAGAGAACCGCTTCCAGCGGAAAAACCGGATATTAAGGTTAATACAAATGCAGCCTACTTTAAGTGGAAAGCAAGCCAAGAGGCAGAGCAGGGCGGTCAGGAAAGCGAAGCCGACACAGCAGAGGAACAGCAGGAGCATCCAAATCCGGAATTCCCGGATGAAGAGAGTATCCGTCAGGCGGTACTGGCCGATGAGTTTGCCGAGGAGCAGGAGCAGAGCCAGCACCGCAAAAAGGAAAAACGAGATGCAAGTGCGATCTTAAAGGATCTGATTTTTGGCAGAGAAGAATAGGAGGAATTCCATTGAACAATATTTTAGTATGCGATGATGATACTTCCATAGTTGATTCCATTGAAATTTACCTGCAGCAGGAAGGTTATCAGGTTTTTAAAGCATATGATGGTGTGCAGGCACTGGAGATGCTGAAGAAAGAAGATATTCAGCTGGTGATCATTGATGTCATGATGCCGCGGCTGGACGGCATTCGCGCGATTTTAAAAATCCGTGAGGAGAGCAATCTGCCGATCATTGTGTTGTCTGCAAAAACTGCGGATTCCGACAAGATTCTCGGACTGAACGTGGGTGCGGATGATTATGTGTCCAAACCATTTAATCCGCTGGAGCTGGTGGCAAGGGTCAATTCCCAGATGCGGCGTTATACCAGACTCGGAAACGTGGCAGAATCCAGCAAGGTATTTCAGACCGGCGGGCTTGCCATTAACGATGATCTGAAGGAAGTGACTGTGGACGGCAAAAATGTGCGTCTGACACCGATTGAATACAATATTCTGCTTTTGCTTGTGAAAAACCAGGGAAAAGTGTTTTCCATCAATCAGATTTATGAAAGCATCTGGAATGAGGAAGCAATCGGAGCGGACAATACGGTGGCTGTACATATCCGGCATATCAGAGAAAAAATTGAGATTAATCCAAAAGATCCTCAGTACCTGAAAGTAGTCTGGGGCGTTGGATACAAAATCGAAAAGATAGAACCGAGGTAGTCGATGGAACAGAACAGAAAGCGCTATTCATCACTGGCAAAGGTCATTGTGATCGGACTACAGATGATCGCAGCTGTGGTGGCATCTGTCAGCATTGTGCTGTTCAGCACCTGCGTCAACCAGAATATGCTGAACATGGGAGACCTGCAGAATTCCTCTTTTGTGGAATCTGGGTATTTCGAGCGGACGTTTTCCAAACAGATGATACAATTGCTGGATTATCTGAATTTGAAAGAACAGTTTGAGAAAGATGGTGTATATGACGAAAATCGTCCGGAGACCGCAAATGCCTCTCCGGAAAAGATTGCGAACTATA
This sequence comes from Lachnospiraceae bacterium, assembly GCA_963617435.1. GTDB lineage: Bacteria > Bacillota > Clostridia > Lachnospirales > Lachnospiraceae > Eubacterium_I. The sequence continues at coordinate 1,983 of CAVEOS010000092.1, read as the reverse complement.
AAGTTTATAACAATAAATATGATCAGAACAATACGAACGTCTATTACTGGCTGAGTGATCTCAAAAACGGCATGTATGTGACCAATATGAAGGATGTAGAAAAGCAGGAGGACGCTTATGAGACAGCAGTAAATTATGGCCGTTACCTGAATTATAATAACAAGACCTTCCGTTTTGAGACAAATATCGGCGGCATGGAGAATAATTATTATCAGAACATGGCGCAGTACAATGAACTGCAGAAAGGTGATTTCACGCTGATCGTTGCAGTGGATGTAAACTTCCCGAAGGAGGATGACCTTGCGGTGGCAAAGCGGGAATTTGATAAATTATTCCCATGGGCGCAGCGAAGTCTTGTACTGACAGCAGTCGGCATCATTGTCTGGTTAGTGGGCCTGTGTTATATGACCGTTGCAGCTGCAAAACGCAGCGAAGATAAGGAAATCCATCTGGCTAATTTTGATAAGCTGAGAACGGAAATCCCGATTGCGTCGTTATTTGTATTCAGTGTGGCACTGGCAGCCCTTGGCATGCGGGTACATCATCAGGATTACGGTGTCATGGGACGCATGGTGATCGTCGGTACTTTTACGGTACTGGGAAATTGTGCGTTTATGGGAATGTACTTAAGCCTGGTGCGCCGTGTAAAAGCAGATACATTTTTTGAGAACAGTTATCTGCACTGGCTGATTGTTAATTTAAAGGATACCCTGCATAACCGATACCTTGGCAACCGGATGACGCTGGTCATCTGGGGAATTGTTCTGGCAAATGTTGTGGTTGCATATCTGGCTTTCCATTGTGGATTTATCTGGGCCTACATTTTGCTGATCATTTTCCTGCTGTTCACGCTGATCTATTTTTCACAGCGTGTCATTCAGCGGCGCAAGATACTGGAAGGAATCGAGCAGATCACCCGGGGAAAATTTGACTATAAGCTGAATCTGGAAGAATACCAGGGCGATGAATATCAGCTGGCAGAGGGCATCAACCATATCAGCGAAGGTCTGGCTACTGCCATCGGTGAGAGCGTGCGGGATGAACGCATGAAGGCAAATATGATCACGAATATTTCCCATGATATCAAAACACCGCTGACTTCCATTATCAATTATATTGGCCTGCTGCGCCGGGAGAAAACCGATAACCCGAATGCAGAAGCTTATATCGAAGTGCTGGAATCCAAGGCATTGCGCTTAAAGCAGCTGATGGAAGATCTGGTGGACGTATCCCGTATTTCCTCCGGAAACATCACTCTGCAGATGGATGATATTGATCTGGTGGAACTGGTGCGTCAGACTGGTGGCGAGTTCAATGAGAAACTGGAGCAGAAGGGCCTGAACGTGATCAGTAAGTTCCCGAAGGAAGCCGTGATGATCTATGCGGACGGACGGCAGCTCTGGCGTGTTATCGGAAATTTGTATAATAATACGTCGAAATATGCGATGCCGGATACCCGCGTATATGTGGAAGTGGCAAAAGAAGGCTATGAGGCCTCCTTTACGATGAAAAATATCTCGGAAAAATTGATAAACGTAGATGCGGACAGCCTGACGGAGCGGTTCGTGCGTGGAGATGAATCCCGCAGCACTGAGGGAAGCGGACTAGGGCTTTCGATTTCCAAAATGCTTACCGAGCTGATGGGTGGCAAATTTGAACTGAGCCTGGAAGATGATCTGTTCCGGGTGAAGATCACGTTTCGGTGTAAAGAATAGAATTAATTGAAATGAGAAAAAAGCGTCTGGTATGTAAAAATGATACCAGACGCTTTTTTTCTGTGGTGCGCCCGGCGGCGCACGTTTCTAACCGGTGCAAGTCCGGAATCCGCCCGGTAGTGGGAAGGATATAGCCGAAGGCAAGGGTGTTCATCGTGAGGTGAAATCTGAAGGAAGCTGGATGTGGGGAACCTACTAACCCACGGGCAAATCTCTGGTCTGACGAACAGAAATCACATATAAGGTCTCGTATGAGGGTAAGACTGCA
>CAVEOS010000091.1:0-9191 GCA_963617435.1 Lachnospiraceae bacterium | reverse complement strand
AGCAAAACGAGGGGAGTGAACGGTTAGTGAGTGAGGAAATTTTCTCTGATTTTTTTCACATATACTAAATTATAACCAATTTCCTAAAAAAGATTTACAGATATCCCCCGTCAAATGGTATGATCTGCCCGGTCAGGTACGCGGGCGCCGTGATCAGCTGATATACGAATTCCGCCACTTCCTCCGGCGCCGCGAAGCGGCCCGCCGGAATCTCATTTTCCAGTTCTGCCCGTTCTTCTTCATCGAAACATGCGTTCATACGGGTATCGATCACCCCGCAGGCCACGGCATTCACCTGAATGTTACTCGGAGCAAGTTCTTTTGCCAGCGCCTGTGTGAACAGATTCAATCCGCCTTTGCTGGCTGAGTATGCCACCTCGCAGGAAGCCCCGGAGAGTCCCCACATAGATGAAATATTAATGATTTTGCCTTCTTTTTTGCTGAGCATATCAGGAATCGCATATTTGCAACAGGAAAACACCGAAGTCAGATTTGTGTTGACGACCCGGTTCCAGTCCTGAATGTCCATATCCTGTAAAAGGCCGATGTGGGAAACACCGGCATTATTGATCAGCAGATCTATTGTCTCATGCATGGCATGGATTTCATCAAACATGGCATGCACCTGTTCGTAATCTGAAATATCGTAAAACAGTGGTGTACATGGAATCTCATAGTTTTCCGTTAAGTCAGCGGCATATTTTGTCAGTTCTTCTTTCGAGGAACGGCAGTTGAGAAAAAGCCGGATGCCATGGGAAGCCAGACATTGTGCGATGGCTTTTCCGATACCATGGGAAGCGCCGGTGATGAGTGCTGTTTTCATAGTTTCCTCCAGATAAAAAATTTTGTTTCTGTATGAACGTGATTGGATACAAGGGATAATTGTATGCAATCATGCATGGGTTTCTGATATATGAGTGTAGCATATTTGAAAAAATATGTATACTTGAAAAAATATGTGAATTTTCTGCCGTAGGACATGTAATAGTGAAACAGAAAAAATATTTGCATGGAAATGTATTCGGTGCAGGAATAAAGTGAAACGGAAATTTTGTATTTATACAAAAGAACAGGAATTGCACGCATGTGAGAGGTATTTTGCAACAAATTGTAATGATAAAATTAGTCTGTAAAATACTTATTTAGGGAGGAAAAAAGTTATGAAAACGTTACAGATTGGCGATGTAGTACGGGAGGCAAGAATCCGGCATGGAATGACACAGGAAGATCTTGCGGACGGGATTTGTGCGGTGAGCACGGTATCAAAAATTGAAAATGGCCGTCATAATCCACAGAAAAGAGTGTTTGCGGCTCTGATGGAACGGATGGGCGAAGACACCGGGCGGTATGTGATGTATATCGGAGCACAGGAAATGGAGAAAAAGAGGCTGCAGGAAGAACTGGCCCAGTCTGTACGGTGTGGGGATCGTAAAAGTCTGGAACAGAATCTGGAAGATTACCGGGAACTGCCCGGCGAGAAGAAAGCGGATGACCAGCAGTGGATGAAGCTGGCGGCATATGCGCTGAGTTGGTGGAACGGGACCTCATCGGAGAAGATGGAAGAAGAACTGCTGGAGCTTCTGCATCTGACCTATCCGGATTATGGCGGAAGCTGGGAAGAAAAACGTAGTTACAGTTCCGTTGAAATCCTGATTTTTCAGTTGATGACCGCATGCAGAGAGCGGGAGATGGAGCATGCCTGGTGTCTGCAGCGGCTGGAGCAGATGTACCGGGTTCTGGAGAGAAAACACAACGGACAGAGCTGGCAGAAGCAGGCACAGATATCTGTCTGTTACCAGATGTCTGCGCTGTGTCTTCTGATGGGAGAATACCCCGGTTCTGTCAGATATGGTACGGACGGACTTGCTGTATGTCGGCAGACCGGTTCTTATCGGTTCGCGCCGATGCTGTTGTCTGTTCTGGCGTCCGGAATGACAAAACTCGGAGATACAAAACGGGCAGGACAGGCTGAAGAAATTTCCTGTATGGTAGATGAAATGTTAGCAGTTAAGAAGGAATTGCTGATGTTTATAGATGGTATATTACAGTAGTTTGTAGTTATAAACCATAGCATAAATGGAAAATACGAAAAAAATATGATATTTTGCATATGTGGCATTCACAAATAAAAAAAATGTGCTAAACTAAGGAGAATGCAAAAATAGAATTTCATATTAAGGAGATTAATATAATTATGAATATTGTAGTTTTAGCTGGTGGACTCAGCACAGAAAGGGATGTTTCCCTGAATACAGGAGCTATGGTAAGTAAGGCACTGCGCTCCAAAGGACACAACGTTATTATGCTGGATGTTTTCATGGGTTACCATGATGAAGAGGAAGATATTACAGGAATTTTTGAGCGTGCGGAAGAAGCGAGCGCAGAAGTGGCACAGATCCCGGGAGAAGCTCCGGATATCGCGCAGGTAAAAGCAATGAGAAAAGATCAGTCCGATTGTTTCTTTGGACCGAATGTGATCAAGATTTGTCAGGCAGCAGATGTCGTATTTATGGCACTGCATGGTGAGAACGGTGAGAATGGTAAGATTCAGGCAGCCTTTGATCTGTTTGGCATTCAGTATACCGGAAGCCGTTACCTTGGAAGCGCACTGGCAATGGATAAAGGCATTTCCAAGAAAATGTTTGAAGCAGCAGGCATCCCGACACCGCATGGTATTTCCATGAGCAAAGCACAGCGCGGTGTTCCGTTTGCAGAGACTGGTTTGAGCCTTCCGTGTGTTGTAAAACCATGCTGTGGCGGTTCCAGTATCGGCGTTACTATCGTGCGCACCGCAGATGAGTACGAAGCTGCTCTGGATGAGGCATTTAAATATGAAGATGAGATCGTCATTGAGGATTACATCTGTGGCCGTGAGTTTTCTGTTGGTGTTATCGACATGCAGGCTCTTCCTGTGATCGAGATCGCTCCGGTAGAAGGTTTTTATGATTACAAAAACAAATATAAAGCAGGAAGCGCAGTAGAAACCTGCCCGGCTGACCTTCCGGAAGAAGTTGCAAAAGAGATGCAGAAACATGCCGTTGCAGTCTGCCGTGAACTTGGTCTGGACGCTTATGCCAGAATGGATTTCCTGTTAAATGACAAAAATGAGATGTTCTGCCTGGAGGCAAACACTCTGCCGGGAATGACAGCAACCAGCCTGTTACCGCAGGAAGCATCTGTGATCGGTATTCAGTACGAGGATCTGTGTGAGCGTCTGATCCAGATTTCTCAGGAAAAATACGGAGGAAAACATGAATAATACATTGGAGCAGATGACACTGGAAAATATCGCAAAAGCATGCGGCGGTACTTACGTTGGAGATGACGCATTGCGCGGCAGCGAGATCACCGGCGCAGTCATTGACAGCCGTCAGGTAGAACCGGGTTACTTATATATCCCGATCCGCGGAGAGCGCGTGGACGGACACCGTTTTATCCCGGATGTATTTGAAAAAGGTGCCCTGGCAGTTTTATCTGAGGAACCACTGGAACATCCGGCAGGTCCGTACATTCAGGTGGCTTCCAGCGAGCAGGCATTAAAGGCTATCGCAGAATTTTACCGTTCTACACTTGGTATTAAAATCATCGGAATTACCGGAAGCGTTGGAAAAACAAGTACAAAAGAGATGATTTCCGCTGTTTTAAGCCAGAAATACAACGTGCTCAAGACAGAAGGAAACTTTAATAATGAGATCGGTCTGCCGCTGACGATCCTCCGCATCCGCAGAGAGCATGAAGTGGCAGTGGTTGAGATGGGAATTTCTGAGTTTGGCGAGATGCACCGGATCGCAAAAGTGGCGAAACCGGACATCTGTGTCATGACAAATATCGGACAGTGCCATCTGGAAAATCTCATCGACCGCGACGGTGTACTCCGTGCAAAATCAGAGATTTTTGACTTCCTGAAACCGGACGGACATATCGTGCTGAACGGAAACGATGATAAACTGATCACTGTACAGGAAGTAAAAGGCGTAAAACCGGTATTTTATTACGTAGAAGACGGTACCGCACAGAAGTCAGATCTGCAGTATGAAGTTACCGCAGATGCCATTGAAAATAAAGGACTTCGCGGACTGAATGCCAACATGCATTTTCCGGAGGAAGTCTGCCAGATCCATGAGCCGATTCCGGGCGTACATAATGTATACAATGCGTGCGCAGCAGCATGTGTCGGACGCATCATGGGACTGACTAATGAGGAGATCTGTGAGGGTATCGCCCATGCAAAAACTATTGCAGGACGTACAAACTTGATCACATTGGGTGACGTGCTTGTCATTGATGACTGTTATAATGCGAACCCGGTTTCCATGAAAGCTTCGCTGGATGTACTGGCGCAGGCGGAAGGCCGCAAGATTGCTGTCCTTGGTGATATGGGAGAGCTTGGTGAAAACGAGCGTGAGATGCATTATGATGTTGGAAAATATGCAGCAAATACAGGCGTCGATATTTTGTTCTGCTGCGGAACCCTCAGTGAAGAACTGGCAAAGGGTGCACAGCGCGGACATACAAAAGTTATGTATTTTGCAGAACGTGAGAAACTGACACAGACTCTGCTGAATTTTGTGAAAGCAGGAGACACGGTACTTGTAAAAGCTTCTCATTTTATGGAATTTCCGAAGATTGTGAAAGCATTGGAAGAAGCATTAGAAGACTAAAAGTTCTTTTAGAAAAGATTGCAGTATAATTTAAAAAAGAAAAAGACTCATAAGGACAAATATCAAATGATTTGTAAGATTATAGGATAGATGTTTTTATGAGTCTTTTTGTATGCAATAGAAATTTGTGGATAGCAGTTTCTCTGCAAAATTCAGGCCTGCTATTATTTGCTCTCCAGAGCTTTTTGTGCATCCAGCATTTCCTGGATCATATTCTGGGAAAGGCGGCCAAGAGCGCGTCTTTCTTCTTTTGACAGTTCTTTCGGATAGATCGGAGTGCCATATTCTACTGTAACATGGGTCGGTTTTACAAATGGCATATGATCTTTGATGATGTCTCTGGTATGGGAAATTGCCATTGGAACGATCGGACATCCGGTTTTTTCTGCAATTTTCATACTTCCTTCTTTAAAAGGTACCATCTCATCGCTGTTTCCACGGGTTCCCTCAGGGAAAATACAGATGGAAATGCCTTTTTTGACATATTCAATGGCCTGCAGGATGGTTTTTAAGCTGGCTTTCATATCATCACGTTTCAGGAAGAGGCAGTACAGACGTTTCATCCAGATATTCAGCAGCGGAACCTTTTCCAGAGAATCTTTTGCGATATAGCCGGTCAGATCCGGACAGAGCGCATAAGTGATCATAATATCAAAATAACTATTGTGGTTTGCTACATAGAGCACCGGTGTATCTTTCGGTACATTTTCCTGACCTTTGATGGTGAGTTTTACACCGCAGATCCGGCAGATAACACGGAACGCCCACTGTACCATGCGGAGACTGCTGATGTCCCGCAGACGTGGATTTTTTTTACCAATCAGCCATTCGACAAAAAGCACCGGGATGCCGATGATCAAATAGCAGATTGCGAACAAAACAGCGAGAATTGTTCTTACCATAATATTTCCTCCAAAATGTATAAATTTTCAATTCACTCTAAAACGACCTATCTAGTATAGCAGATAGTTTTTCAGAAATCCATGCATATTTTTACAAATCGGCAAATAGAATAGAGCAAGAAATAAGGTGGGACAGAGGGGAACTATGAAAAATGCGGGCGCATGGACAAAAATTTGCCGGCTGGGAGCAGCATTTTCCCTGATCGGACTTCTGTGGTGCACCGGCTGTGGCGTGCAGAAAACCGGGACTGAAAAAATAAGAGATGTTGATTATACCGTTGTGACAGAGCAGGAAATGCCACAGGAACTGCAGGCGGAGATCGAAAGCCGGAAAGCGGAAGATTTTAAGATGACTTATGTGATGGATGATGCTTTATATATCGTGCGGGGCTTTGGCATGCAGGAGACCGGCGGATACAGCATTCAGGTGCAGAATTTATATCTGGCAGAAAATGCACTTTATTTTGAGACGGATCTGATCGGACCGGAAAACGGTGCGCAGGTGGAGAAAGCGGTCAGTTACCCATACATAGCGGTAAAAACAGAGCGGCTGGAAGAAAATGTGGTGTTTGAATAGGAGGAGCAGAACGAATGGAATTAATAACGGAATCAATCTGTGTGGAGGAGAAAAAAGGTCCTGCCATTACGCAGGTAACCTTTGATGAGACGTATCATCTGCCGGATTATCTGCCGGACTTTTTTTCGGTGATCTTAAGTGACGGCAGTGTGCAGGTGGAGGAAAGCAAGTGCAGCATCGGGCAGGTTTTGGTAAAAGGAACGCTGCGGTTTAAAGTGCTGTATCATACCGGGCAGAGCGAGTGGAAGATTGCCAGTCTGGAAGGAGAATTCCCATTTCAGGAGACGGTGATCCTTGAAGCGGCGGGAGAATTTGATATGGCACAGACGGAAGTGATGCTGGAAGACCTGACGATCCGCATGATGAACGCCAGAAAGCTGAATATCCGTGCTCTGGTGGAAATTCAGGTAAAGGCCAGAGAGCGCAAAGATCTGCAGATCCCGGCAGGTCTGGAGCAGGCAGAACAGATGGAAGTGAAAACACAGCAGGAAAATTATCTGGAACTTTGCTACCGGGGCTGTGAGCGTGCCAAAATCCGGGAAGAGGTGCGGATTCCATCGAACAAACCGAATATTAACCAGATTCTCTGGCAGCAGACGCAGTTGATGGGAATGGAGATCCATGTGGGAAATGGCAGTGTCAGTATTCAGGGAGAAATCCAGGTTTTTCTGATTTATCAGGGGATGAAAGAAAACCGGATGCAGTGGTTGGAACAGAGAGTACCGTATCAGAGCAGCCTGAATATTCCTGAGGCAGAAATGGATATGATCCCGTATGTGGTGGTCGGAACACCGGTTTTTACCTGCAGGGAGCAGGAGGACGCGGATGGAGAACCGCGGGTGCTTCTGATCGAGACAGAACTGGTCATGGATCTGCGGCTGTATCGGGAAAAGAGTATGGAACGATTGTTGGATGCATACTCACTGGAGCAGCAGCTGAATCTTCACTGCGAGCTGGTCAAAACCTGCAGTCTACATTTGAAAAATGAGGCAAGGTGCCGGGTGAACGACACGTTGAAACTGAAAAATCCGGAGGAAGAAATATTACAGATCGGTTCCGGAAGCGGCCAGGCGCAGGTGGAACAGTGGAAAGTGCTGGAGGATGGTCTCAGTGTGGAAGGAACCGTCAGTGTGAAGATTTTGTATCTGAGCAGTTCCGACAGCGCACCGGTGGGGGCTGTGGAAGGGCTGATCCCATTTCAATGCCAGATAGACGTTCCACATATGCCGCAGAATGCAGATGTGGAACTTCAGACGTCACTGGAGCATTTGTCTTTCCTGATGAAAACCGGGACGGAACTGGAAGTGCAGGCGGTGATCAGCGTGGCTGCCATGGTAACAAAAATGCAGGAACAGCAGGTGATCGGAGCGGTGGATACAGAAGAGCTGGATCCAAAATGGCTGGAACAGATCCCGGGCATTGCGGGGGTGCGTCTGGATGAGGAGACAGACCTCTGGAAAATTGCAAAAAAATTCCACACGACAGTCGCTGATATCAGACAACTAAACCATCTGGAGGAGCGAAATCCGACATCCGGAGAAAAGATTTTAGTAGTGAAGCAGGGGCTCATGCAAATCTGATAAAATATTACAAAAATGTTACAAAAAAGTGTGAAATATTTCTGAAATGATGTTCTTTAGGTTGAAATTATGACAGAGAAATGTTATAATCCTATAGGTAACGAAAAAGAGACACATTACGAAGGAGTATTTCAATATATGAAGAAAAAAATTATTGCGTTGGGATTAGTCGTTGCGATGGCTTTATCTGGTACACAGATGGCAAATGCAACAAGTCTTTCTGAAGCAAGAAGTCAGAAGAATGAGGCACAGAACAAACTTGATTCTGTAAACAGCCAGATTCAGGATATCGAAAGTCAGCAGTCCAGTTTAAAGAGCGAGATTGATAAAGTAGATTCAGATCTGGTAGATGTTCTTGTAAGTCTGGATCTGATCGCTGACCAGATCGATCAGAAAAAGGTAGAACTTGCACAGGCAGAAGCAGATCTGGCAGCTGCAAAAGAGAAAGAATCAGAGCAGTACGAATCTATGAAAGAAAGAATCCGTTATATGTATGAGAACGGTGACAGCTCTTTCCTGGATGCATTAGTTGGTGCACAGAGCTTTGCAGATGTATTAAATAAAGTAGAGAATTTCTCAAAAGTATATGATTATGACAGAAACCTTCTGGTAGAGTATCAGAATACAAAGACAGAAGTTGCTAATCTGGTAACTCAGGTAGAAGAAGAGAAGAAAGATCTGGAAGAGAACCAGGCTACATACCAGGAGCAGCAGAAGAATCTGGAAGAGATGAAAGCTCAGAAGAGCAGCCAGATGGCAGATTTTGAGAGTCAGCTTGCACAGGCACAGAGCCTTGCAGCTCAGTATAAACAGACCGTTGCAGAGCAGAACGCGATCATCGCACAGCAGCTTGCAGCAGCACAGACTGTAAAAGTAACTGCAGGAGCTTCCAGTGTTGCATCTACAAAATCCAGCAGCACAAGTTCAACATCCTCCAGCAGTTCAAGCAGCAAATCTGACAGCTCCAGCAGTTCAGATTCCAGCTCATCTAGCTCCAGCAGCAGCTCAGGATCCGGCACAGGATCTGCAGTAGCAAGCTATGGATGTCAGTTCGTTGGAAACCCATATGTATGGGGAGGCGAAAGTCTTACAAACGGTGCAGACTGTTCCGGATTTGTAAAGAGTGTATATGCTCACTTTGGTGTATCACTTCCGCATAGTTCAGGAGCTCTGACAGGTGTAGGTCGTGCAGTATCCACATCTGATATGCAGCCGGGTGATATCGTATGTTACAGTGGTCACGTTGCAATCTACATTGGTGGCGGACAGATCGTACACGCAAGTTCACCGTCCACAGGTATCAAGATCGGACCGGTTAACTACGGAAAATCAATCATTGCAGTACGTAGAATTTTCTAATCAAATTTAATAAAGAAGAGATAATAATAAAATCCTCTGGGCATAGCGCCCAGAGGATTTTTACGTGCGCCTTGCGGCGCACGTTTCTAACGGGTGAAAGTCCCTAATCCAC
>CAVEOS010000090.1:0-9716 GCA_963617435.1 Lachnospiraceae bacterium | reverse complement strand
CGCCAAAGTTTCCAGTCTCAACCACAGGAACCTCTTTTTTGCAGGCCACAATGATATATTCGTATAAGTTGTTTGCAAGCTCCGGATTTCCTGCTTTGATAAAGGACGGACGATTTCCCTTTTTGCAGTCTGCATACAGGGTAAACTGAGAAATCAGCAACAGTTCGCCGTCTACATCCTTAAGTGCCAGGTTGGTCTTGCCATTTTCATCCTCAAAAATACGCATACCGATCAGTTTTTTGATCATTTTATCCGCAATCTCTGTGTTATCCTCCTCAGAAACACCGATCAGAACCATAAATCCTTTTCCGATTTTTCCGATCACTTCGTTGTCTACTGTTACGGAAGCGTGCTGTACACGCTGAATTACAAATTTCATATCCTCAAAAATCCTTTCTTTTTAAACTTGGAAACCCACAAAATATTTGCTTATTTTATTTAGACACATGTTTCTAAAAATCATGTCCTTCCAACATACCAAAGCATTTTTCTCAACATTTCTGTAATCCTAAACAAATGTTCGAAAAGGTTTACCTGCGAGCCAAAATATGATATTATTCTAAAAGACTTTGAATGAAAAATCAACACTGAAACGAGGAACCGATATTATGAAATTGCAGCAACTGCTAAGCCTTACCAGAAAAGCAGTAGATACTTATAAACTAATTGAGGAAGGGGACCGCATTGCCATCGGTGTATCCGGTGGAAAGGACTCTCTGGCTTTATTATACGCCCTGCACGGTCTGCAGCGTTTTTATCCGAAGCATTTCACCCTGACAGCAGTCAGCGTAGATCTCGGAATGGAAGGTTTTGACCTGAGTCAGGTGACACAGCTTTGTGAAGAACTTGGCATTTCGCACCATATTGTAAAAACACAGATCGGACAGATTGTATTTGAGGAACGCAAGGAGAAAAATCCATGCTCTCTGTGTGCAAAAATGCGAAAAGTTGCATTATACAGCGCAGTCAAAGAGCTTGGCTGCAATAAAGTCGCTTATGCACACCACAAGGATGACTTTATTGAAACAATGATGATGTCCATGATTTACGAAGGACATTTTTACTGTTTTCCGCCAAAAACCTATCTGGACCGTATGGATTTGACCATTATCCGTCCGTTTCTGTATGTGGAGGAAGCAGATGTCATCGGATTCAAAAATAAATACAACCTTCCGGTGGTAAAAAATCCATGTCCTGCAGACGGAGCAACCAGACGCGAATATGTCAAACAGCTCATCCGGTCCATCAACCATGAAAATCCGGGCGCAAAGACACGTCTGTTTACCGCATTGGTCAACGGACATATTCCGGACTGGGAAGGACAGAAAGACTGATATTTTTACTTTTCGTATCAGCAGAAAAACTTCTCCTTTTCCTTGATAAATAAAAAAACGGAACACGAACATCATTATTATAAATTACTATAAGAAAGAATGGTTTTATATGAAAGAACGAAAATACAGTGACCAGATTAATATTGAAAACGAGCAGAAGCTCCGCACGCTGGTAGCCGAACTGCCGCATTTCTGCCGGGAATATTTTATCGGCATTGAGCCGTCAACGTCTTCCCGGACGCGGATTGCCTATGCCTATGACCTTGGTGTCTTTTTTCACTATCTCCATGAAAACAATGCCGCACTTTCAAAAATGGAGATCGTCGATTTTCCAATCGATATTTTAGAGCAGATCACACCAATGGATATCGAAGAATATCTGCAATATCTGAAATTTTATCATCATAATGGGAAAGAATATACCAATGACGAGCGTGGCCAGATGCGAAAACTTGCCTGCCTGCGCAGTTTTTACAATTATTTCTTCCGCAAGGAGATCATCGAGAAAAATCCTGCTGCACTGGTGAAAATGCCAAAACAGCATGAGAAAAATATTGTTCGTCTGGATGTGGATGAGATTGCGATTTTGCTGGATGAGGCAGAATCTGGCGAGAAATTGACCGAACGTCAGAAGATTTATCATAACAAAACAAAAAAGCGGGATATGGCGATTCTGACGCTTTTGCTTGGTACCGGAATCCGTGTCTCCGAATGTGTTGGCCTGGATCTCAACGATATTGATCCGAAAAACAACGGCATTAAGGTTCACCGGAAAGGTGGTTCCGAGGTTATGGTATATTTTGGCGATGAAGTGGCTGAGGCACTGGATGCCTATCTGGATGAACGACTGGAGATGGAGCCGAAGGAAGGCAGTACCGAAGCAGTATTTCTTTCCATGCAAAACAAACGTATCAACGTGCGCAGTGTGGAAAATCTGGTCAAAAAATATTCCCGACTTGTGACAACGGTAAAAAATATCACACCTCATAAGCTGCGCAGTACTTATGGTACGACACTTTATCAGGAAACCGGCGATATTTACCTTGTCGCAGATGTGTTAGGACACAAAGATGTCAATACGACCAAGAAACACTATGCGGCACAGCCGGACAGCAGACGCCGTATGGCAGCAAAAGCAGTTCATCTGCGGGAAAAACAACCGGAATCGGAAGAAGAATAATCTTCCTTATGTAAGTGAGCTCATGAAAAATACACATGACAAACAAAGTGATGTATTTGTTGAAAAAACATGCATTGATTCGCAATCTTACCCTTGTGCATTATTTTTCAGTGTGCTATAATTTGATTCGATATTGAGAAAAGCGATGAAAGAACAAGTACTGTATGCAGGAACATTCCAGAGAGAGCAGGATTGGTGGAAGCTGCTTATGAGAATCATACAGGAAGACCAGTCTTGAGCTGTGCGTGTAAAAAGATTTTGTCAGAACTGTTTTGCAGGGCAGATTTTTTAAGCGTCACCGTTTTGCCGCGTTACAGGCTGAATAAGTAAAACATTAAGGTGGAACCGTGTATGTATGCACCCTTAAGTATATCTGGCAGCAGGTATATTTAAAGGTGCTTTTTTTAGTTTATAGAAGTAACTCAATAAACAAAGGTTCTGGAAAGGAAAAACAATGGTTAATTTTAAAGAAGATGAACAATTAAACATGCTCAATCACTCCTGTGCCCATCTGATGGCTCAGGCCGTAAAGCACCTGTATCCGCAGGCAAAATTCTGGGTTGGACCGGTTGTAGCAGAGGGATTCTACTACGATATCGATCTTGGCGATGACGTTATCCGCGATGAGGATATCGCAGCTATCGAGAAAGAGATGAAAAAAGTTGCTAAATCCGGCAAAAAGATCGTTCGTCATGAGATTTCCAAAGAAGAAGCTATGGAAATGTTCAAAGATGACAGCTACAAACTTGACCTGATCTCCAATCTGGAGGATGGCAATATTTCCTGTTATACACAGGGTGATTTTACAGACCTCTGTCGTGGACCTCACGTAGACAACGTAAAATTATGCCGTCACTTCAAACTGATCAGACATTCCGGCGCTTACTGGAAAGGTGACAGCAAAAACAAAATGCTGCAGCGTATTTACGGTGTATGTTTCCCGACAGCAGAGGAGCTGGAAGCACACCTGCAGTTATTAGAGGAAGCAAAAGAGCGTGACCACAGAAAGATCGGTAAAGACATGGGTCTGTTCATGGTAGACGATCTGGTTGGACGTGGACTTCCGATGTTCCTTCCGAAAGGATATGTGATCTGGCAGGAGCTGGAAAACTACATCAAAAACAAAGAACGTAAACTTGGTTATCAGCACGTTATGACTCCATGTGTTGGTACCGTAGATCTATATAAAACATCCGGACACTGGGATCACTACAAAGACAACATGTTCCCGGCTATGGAAGTTGAGGGAGAGTCTTTCGTATTAAGACCGATGAACTGCCCGCATCATATGATGATCTATGCAAACAGAATCCATTCTTACAAAGATCTGCCGATCCGTATCGGTGAGATCGCACATGACTTCCGTTTTGAGGCAAGTGGTACTTTAAAAGGTATCGAGCGTGGACGTCATTTCTGCCAGAATGATGCACATCTGTTTGTAACTCCGGAGCAGATTAAAGATGAGTTCTCCAAAGTCGTAGACCTGATCTTCTCTACTTACAAAGATTTCGGTATCACAGATTACAGATGCGTACTGTCTCTGCGTGATCCGGAAGACAAAGAGAAATATCATGATGATGATGAGATGTGGAACAAAGCGGAAAACGCACTTCGTGAGGTTATGGATTCCCTTGGTATCGAGTATACAGAGGAAATCGGCGAGGCTGCTTTCTACGGACCGAAGCTTGACGTAAACGTAAAACCGGCGGTTGGTAATGAGTATACACTTTCTACCTGCCAGCTTGACTTCTGTCTGCCGGCTAAATTTGAGCTGACTTATGTAGACCGCGACGGCGAGAAAAAGACACCGGTTGTACTTCACCGTGCAATCCTTGGTTCTCTGGATCGTTTCATGGCTTACATCCTTGAGGAGACAAAAGGAAACCTGCCGACATGGTTAGCACCGGTTCAGGCACGTATCATGCCGGTTAAAACAGATGATCCGAAACTGAATGAGTATGCTCAGAAAATTTACGATGCACTGGATGCAGCAGATGTTCGTGTTGAGCTTGATAACAGAGCGGAGAAACTTGGCTACCGTATGAGAGAAGGACAGGTTCAGAAAGTACCATACCTTCTTGTTATCGGTATGAAAGAGAAAGAGGACGGAACTGTTGCATACCGTCTCCATGGTCAGAAAGAGACAACTGTTCTTCCGTTAGACGAGTTTGTTACAAAACTGACAACTGAAATCGAAACAAAAGCAAGATAGGAATTTGTCATAACAATTCTGGATGAACCAAATTAAGGATTTTTTTAGCCGTTATTGCATAAGAGTAATAAATGGGAAAGAACTTCCTTACCTTAAATAATAAAAATGAGTTCCGCTTTCTGTATGTAATGTACAGATAAGTGGAGCTCATTTTTTGTATCTTACTTTCAAATAATTTTCGCTTCTATCTACGTTGAATAAGCAAAAATTTATCTTCCCCAATCTCTATTTCTTCATTTCCTCTAAAAATAGCGGTACCAATGGATTTTCATTTTCTTTTGAATAGATGACATATAAAATCTCTTGAATGTCATCCGTTTCCAGTGGGATATAGGAAAGATTCAGTGGAATAGACGCTTTTTCTACTTCCAGTTCGGTCAAAATACCGATTCCCATACCCGCCGCTACCATGGTCTGTATGGTAGAAGCATCATCGTTTGTTCTGGCAATATTCTGCATCAGATCATTCCGCAGATATCCCGCCGGAAAATCATGGGGAAATTCCGATTTACTGCGACTGAAACTGTGGATGATCAGGCGTTCGTATTTCAGATCATCCTGAGTGATCAGTTCCCGATGGCTTAACAGATGCTCCGGTGGAATGACGGCCAGAAACGGATACTCCCCAATTTTCATAATTTCTGCTGTATCCGGGTAGGAGAGCAGCGGGCTTTCTGCGTTGAAGATCAAGTCATATTCGCCCATAAGGAAATCGTCATGTAAGGCCACCGCATTATCACGTTTCAGATCAATGCCGATTCCTGGATATTTGTGGTAAAAATTTTGAATTTCCCTCGGGAAACTTCCCATCTCCATACATTTGATATATCCGATCCGCAGTGTTCCTTTCTGGCCACGCTGTACGGAATGCACACGCTCAATGGAATTGCTGACTTTTGCCAGAATCTGTTCCGCTTCCCGCATAAATACTTGTCCGGAATCTGTCAGAGAGATGCGATTATTTTTTCGTACAAAGAGATCCAGCTTCAATTCTTTTTCCAGACTTCGGATCTGCTGCGTGATGGCAGACTGTGAGACAAAAAACATCTCTGCAGTCTTGGAAAAATTCAGATTATGTGCTGCAGATACAAAGTATTCTAACTGTTGTAATGTCATGATTCCCCTCCATTTTTCTTATGCATTCCGGAAAACAGTATCAATTTTTCCTGTGGTAATACAATTTTGAACGCCTGATATAACGTTTTTCCATAAGTTGTTCTTATAGTATCATCTTTCTTTCCTGTTTGCAACAATCAGCCGCTGCACTTATAATTTAAGTATCAGATAACAATCCCATTGCGGATTTTTGTACGAAGAAGGAGGATTTTATTATGGGAGAAATCACGTATCAGCCGCTGCGCAGTCTGATCTATGTAGACTGTGTCAAAGAAGAATATCGTCACAAATTACAGCACTGGCTTTATTATTATCATGCACCGGAAAGCATTGCAAAATTTGAGCCTTGGGTAACAAAATATGCTTATTATAATGCACTTCCGACACCGCCACAGGGAGAGCGTTTCGGTACATACCGTATGCAGCTCACCGAGCACTACTGGATGGTGAATCCGATGAGTCAGGAAAGTCTGGTAAATTCACTGAACGAATATTTCCCTATCGATGCCATGATCTGGCAGGGAACAATTCCGGAAAATGCGAAAGCGGATGGATTTATGGCAGATGGTGAAGCTGCCCGTGCTTCCGGTGGTGACAATGGATGTCCGCCGTTTATCTTTGCCTTTTTACCGATTTTCTGGGAGCAGGATCTCAAAGGTGCCGGTCGTACTATGGTGGATGGTCCGAACTACCGCTGGCAGTTTCTGGTTTCCTATCCGGAAGGACACAAAGAAGACGGTGATCAGTGGATGATGAATGAGGTATTACCTGCCTTTGCGGCAATGCCGGAAGTTACCCGCATGATGACAAGCAAAGTCAAAAAAGAAATCAACAACTGTCATATGGATCGTTGTGTGGAGATGTGGTTTGACGGCCCGGAAGAGTGGTATCACTGTGCTGTTGAAAACGCTGCATCTTTCAGGAAACCGGAATGGGCTGAGTACGATAACTTCCCTTATCTGCGCCCACAGTTCCAGTTTGCAAGTCTGTTTTTAACTGATATCGCAACCAGCGACAATTTGAAACAGTACAGAGGCTATCTGCCGATGCGCTAATATTTTGGAGGAAGAATTATGAAGATTTTAGGTATTTCAGGTGGTAACAAAAATGGTGCCAACGATTGTATGTGTAAAGAAGCGTTACTTGCAGCAAAAGAGCAGGGCGCTGAGATTGAATTTGTGCGTTTGATGGATCTTGAGATCAAACACTGTACCGGATGTAAGGCCTGTGTTATGAGCCTGTTTTCCGGCAGAGGAAACATGTGTGTATTAAAAGATGACTTCCAGTGGTTATTAGATAAAATGCTGGATGCAGACGGAATCATCTTCTCTATTCCAATCTTTGAAAAATGTGCAGCAGGTATCTTCCACACCATTATGGACCGTTTTGGACCGCGTATGGGATTATCCAACAACATTGTTGCTGACAAGATCTCAGCAGCAAATGGCGGTAAACGAATCGATCCGAAATATATGAAAACAAGAGCTGTTTCCTACATGGGAATCGGCGGTTCTGACTGGGCCACAGAGATTCAGAATGATTTCTATCTGCATGCGCTGACTCCGATGTGGAAAGTCATTGATAACGAAGTATTTATGTGGTCTCTTGGTATTTTAACTGATGATTCCAAAGTAGCCCGTGCACATCAGATCGGTGTAAACCTTGCAGAAGCTACAAAAGATATCGAACATGCAACCTGGAAAGGCGAGGACGGTGTCTGTCCGCATTGCCATTCCAGAAACTTCTACATCGAGAGAGATGCCGTGGCAGTCTGCGGTCAGTGTGGTATCCGCGGCAAATTAGTGACAGAGGATGGCAAGGTTCGCTTTACCTTTGATGAGTCCCAAATTGAGCATGCACATGATACCTTAATCGGTCAGTTCATTCATGCGGATGATATTCAGAATAACGAGAAAAATGCAGGTGCTGCTGCAAGAAGTGATGAGTATAAAGCAAAAGTGCAGCGCTATGCAGAGGCTATTACTGCAGTAAAACCGGAATAGGCATTTACACTATTTAAACTTATTAAAAATATGTGATTGGCGGAAAGAACGTCAAAATATATGAAAAAATGTAACAAGAAAAGTCCAATATGTTGTTTTAACAACATACAGGGCTTTTCTTTTTGGTTATAATGTGATCAGTATTTGAATAAAGGAGAATTTTTATTATGGAACAGAAAATGTTTTGTTACCAGTGTGAACAGACTACAGGATGCAGCGGCTGTACAGGAGCTGCAGGTGTCTGTGGAAAAGATGCAGCAGTCGCTGCCTTACAGGATGAACTGACCGGCGCTCTGATCGGTCTTGCAAAAGCCTGTGGAAATAACCTGAAAACAGAAAACACCGACCGCATCATCATTGAAGGTTTATTTACAACTGTCACAAATGTAAATTTTAACACAGAAACACTCACAGCTATGATTCAGGCAGTAAATGAAGAAAAAGCCAAAGTTGTACCAAACTGCAGCAGTTGCATGTCACCATGTGGAAATACCTCCAATTATGATATGAAAAATCTGTGGAACGAACTGGATGAAAACATCCGCTCCCTGAAATCCCTGATTTTATTTGGTATCCGCGGTATGGCAGCTTACGCTTATCACGCAATGGTTCTTGGCTATACAGACGAGACTGTAAACGGCTTCTTTTATAAGGCGCTGTCCTTTATCAGCTACGATTTGGAAATGGAGCATCTGCTTCCGGTTGTTCTGGAAGTGGGAGAGGTGAACTTAAAATGTATGGCATTGCTGGATCAGGCAAACACCACTACTTACGGTACACCGATGCCGACCAAAGTACCTCTTACCATTGAAAAAGGTCCATTTATCGTTGTTACAGGACATGATCTCAAGAATCTGGAGCTTCTTCTGGAACAGACAAAAGACAAAGGCATCAACATTTATACGCATGGAGAAATGCTGCCAGCCCACGCTTATCCGGAATTAAAAAAATATCCGCATCTGAAAGGGAATTTTGGTACTGCATGGCAGAATCAGCAAAAAGAATTTGACCATATCCCGGGAGCTGTTTTATTTACAACCAACTGTCTGATGCCAGTAAAACCAAGCTATGCCGATCGTGTATTTACCACAGAGGTCGTATCTTATCCGGAAATGGTTCATATTGATGAAAAGAAAGATTTTACACCAGTGATTGAAAAGGCTTTGGAACTGGGTGGATATGACACGGATCAGGAAAAAACAGGCATCAACGGCGGTCATTTTGTTACAACTGGATTCGGCCATGGAACTGTATTAAGTGTTGCCGATACGGTCATCGATGCCGTAAAATCCGGCGCGATCAGTCATTTTTTCCTGGTTGGCGGTTGCGATGGTGCAAGAGCCGAAAGAAATTATTATACAGAGTTTGTAAAAAAGACACCGGCAGATTCCATCATTCTGACGCTGGCCTGCGGAAAATATCGCTTTAACGATCTGGATCTTGGTGAAATCGGTGGATTGCCACGAATTATGGATATAGGACAGTGTAATGATGCGTACAGTGCCATTCAGGTTGCGGTTGCACTGGCAGAAGCATTCCAGTGTGATGTAAATGAACTTCCGTTGTCTATGGTGCTTTCCTGGTATGAGCAGAAAGCGGTATGTATTTTACTTACTTTATTGCATCTTGGAATCAAGAACATCTATCTTGGACCAACACTTCCAGCATTTATTTCACCGAATGTGCTGAATTATCTGGTAGAGAATTATAGTATTTCACCGATCAGTACGCCGGAAGAGGATTTGAAAAAGATTTTAGGATAAAATATTTTAATTTACATCGTAAGTAGTCGGATAAATTTGATTATCCGACTATGTTACAATATCCATTTCATCGGTAAAAACCCGCGTTGTTTTTGGTGACAATTGGCC